>NZ_JAAAXQ010000799.1 GCF_009916105.1 Streptomyces sp. GC420
CCAGGCCGGCGTGCCGGGCCAGGTCGAGGACCGCCGGCTGCTGGACGAACACCGCCTCGGCTCCGACGTCCACGGGTATGCCGCCCACCTCGCCGAGGCGGAGCTTGCCGCCGAGCCGGTCGGCGGCGGCAAGGCGCGGCAGCAGCAGCTGCCAGAACCTGGTGATGGTGCGGGGCGCGAGCCACTCGGGGTCCTGCGTCCCCAGTACCTCGAAGCCGGTGGTCGCCGCCACCACGGCGCTGGCCACCTGTTCGGGCGTGACGGTGTTGAGGAGGCCCTCGCGGGCCGCCCGTTCCAGTGTCTCCTCGACCCACCCTTGCCACTGGCGGCGCAGGTCCCGTCCCTCCCGGCGGATCCGGTGACCGCTCAGATCGAAGCCGGCGCGCAGCACCACGTCGCCGGCGAGGCCGCGGGCGAGTTCGTGCGAGGCGTTGACGAGGCGTTGCAGCGTGTTGCCCGCCGGGCCGTGGTGGGCCCGGGTGAGGGTTTCGAGGCGTCTGGCCGCCGCGTCCTCGACCGCGCCGGCCAGGGCGGCCTTGCTCGCGAAGTGGAAGTGGAGCGCTCCCGCGCTCACTCCGGCCCGGGCGCTGATCGCGCTGAGGGAGGCCGTGCTGAAGCCGTCCCGGTCGAAGACCGTGGCGGCCGATGTGATCAGCGCCTCGCGTGTACGCAGCGCTCGTTCCTGCTTGGCCATTGAGGGTGCTCCGTTATTGCGGGGGGTTGCCGTGCTTGCGGGAGGGCAGGTCGGCGTGCTTGGTCCGGAGCATCTCCAGGGAGCGGATGAGCACGTCGCGGGTCTCGGCGGGGTCGATGACGTCGTCGACGAGGCCGCGTTCGGCCGCGT
>NZ_JAAAXQ010000800.1 GCF_009916105.1 Streptomyces sp. GC420
CAGGGGCTCCGCGCCGAAGAGGTAGCCGAGCGCCATCCGGGCGGGATGGCGGACCGCTGCCTCGCCGCCGGGCAGCGGCGCCGTGCCGAACCGGCCGAGGCGGCGGTATCCGGTGAGGTCCGCGAGGAGGATCTCGCCGCCCCACAGGGTGCCGTCGTCCCCGAGGCCGAGCCCGTCGTACGCCACTCCGACGAACGGGCCGCGCAGCCCGTGCTCGGCGGCGCAGCCGGCCACGTGGGCGTGGTGGTGCTGCACCGCGATGCGGCGGCCGGCGGGGAACCGCCCGGCCCACTGCGTGGACAGGTAGCGGGGGTGGAGATCGTGCGCGACGGTCTCGGGCGTGATCCCGGTGAGCCGTCCCAGGTGCGCGTACGAGGCCAGGTAGGCGTCCAGGGTGCCCGCGTCGGCGAGGTCGCCGGTGTGCGGGCCGGTGTGGGCGCGCGCGCCCTCGGCGAGGGTGAAGGTGTGCTTCTGCTGGGCCCCCGCGGCGACCAGCGGCCCCGGTGCGGGCACGGGCAGCGGCAGGGGTGCGGGGGCGAGCCCGCGGGCGCGGCGGACCGTGAGTGTCGTACGGCCCGCCACCCGTACGACGGAGTCGTCGTAGCGGGCGCGTATCGGCCGGTCGTGGGTGAGGAAGCCGTCCGCGACGGACGCGAGAGCGGCGCGTGCCCCGGTGTCGTCGATGGCGATGGGCTCGTCGGCGAGGTTTCCGCTGGTGACGACGAGCGGCCGGCCCACGTCGTGCAGCAGCAGGTGGTGCAGGCCGGTCGTCGGCAGGAACAGGCCGATCCGGTCGGTGCCGGGGTGCACGCCGGGGGCGACGGGGCGGTGAGC
>NZ_JAAAXQ010000801.1 GCF_009916105.1 Streptomyces sp. GC420
CCCAGTCACCGACCCGGTAGCCGCGCGGGACGCTCACCGGGCACCCGCCCTTCCCCGTACTCCCGGATTCGTGCGGGACGGCAGCAGCGCCAGGTGCTCCTCGCGGACCAGCCCGAAGCGGAGGGCGAGACCGACCACGGCCTCGCGCTTGCCGTTGCGGCGCGGCCCGCCGCCGGGCTCCGGGTCCATCGGCGCCCTGGCGGGGACGGCGATGCGCAGCTTCTCCCCGGCGAGGTAGTCGATGTGCGAGCTGACCGCGCGGGTCGTCAGCCGTCCGCACCCGGGGTGGCCCCTGAGCCGTTCGACGACCTGCGGTGTGGTGGGCACGGCGACGGCCGACTCGTCGCGCAGCCGGGGCTCGCACAGGGCGACCAGCACGAGGAAGTACGTGGCGGTCTCGTCCAGCGAGTACGCGGTGAGGGTCCTGGTGCCCCAGCGGCCGCCCATGCTGTCCGGGTCGAGGTACACGTGGTCGGGCGCGTACACCTGGAAGCTGACGGTCCCGCTCCGCGTGGGCAGGACGACGCGCGCGAACTCGAAGGGGATCGGCGCCCCGGCCCGGCGCGGCGGAACCCTCAGGTACTCCCCCGCCCCTTCGGGGTTCTCCACGAGGTAGCTCTGGGTGGTGCTGTAGTTGCTGAGCTGCCAGTGGTCGTCGGTGACGCGGATCTCCCCGGCCAGCCGGGAGACCGCGGGATCGTCGAGCCGCAGTTCCACGGGGGTGGCGGCGGAGCCCCGCCCGAAGCGCGCCACGCTCCCGGGGCCGAGGCGCAGCGTCACCGCGCCCGTCCCGGTCCCCGTTCCCCGCGCCCCGG
>NZ_JAAAXQ010000802.1 GCF_009916105.1 Streptomyces sp. GC420
GGGTGGCGCATCTCTTCGACCGGGCCGGGGTGAGGGTGTGGGCGGGTTGCGGGAGGTGGCGGTGCCGTTCGTGGTGCCCGGCCCGTCGGGGGTCGCGATCCGCACTCGCCTCAAGGGCCTGAGCGCCGGGGACGAGGAGGTACTGCGCATGGTCGGGGAACCACCTGGGTTCGCTCGCTTCCCGCGATCTGAGGGCGCGGTGTGCGGCCGGGCCGGAGCACGGCAGTGACCGGTGGGCCGAGCGCAAGCGTGTCCTGACCGTGGAGTCCTCGTCGCGCTGGGCCGGGTCGATCACGAAGGCGACCCATGATCAGTGGGCGCTCGCACGGAGGGGGCAGCTCGCCCATATCCGGAGCCTCGAGGCCGGGATCAAGGCGATCGGGCACCGGCTGTCCCGGCCCGTGGGCGACAAGGGCACCAGGAAGACTCTGGGTGGCTACGGCAGCAGGCGGGAGTGGCACGCGAAGTCCCGCCGCCTGCGGGGGCTCGAAGACCGGCTCCGCGCAGCACGGGCGGAGCGTGAGGCGGGTGTCGTGCGGGTGGTGCGCGGCGGCAGGCGACTGCTGCGCATCCGGCACCACCTGAACGCGGCGCGGCTCACCGAGGAGCAGTGGCGCGCCCGGTGGGGGGCGGGGCGGCGGTTCCTGGCCGCGGACGGCGAGTCCGGCAAGCGGTTCGGCAACGGGACCCTCCGCGCCAGCCCCGACGACTGCACGGTCTCGATCAAGCTCCCGGCGCCGCTGGCGCACCTGGCGAACGCTGAGCACGGCAGGTACGTCCTCGCCGCGACGGTGTCGTTCGCGCACCGGGGC
>NZ_JAAAXQ010000803.1 GCF_009916105.1 Streptomyces sp. GC420
CCGTCGACGAGGTCGCGTACGTGGGCGGCGAGGGCGCGGGCGGTCATGCCGCGGGCGCCGAGCAGCAGGGAGGGGGTGGCGGCGAGGCGTTCGGCGACGGCGTGGCCGAGGGCTGCGCTGTGGTCGCAGACGCGGTGGGTCCGGCCGGTGGGGCAGGAGCAGGCGAAGGTGATGCCGTCGGCCGGCGGGGCGATGGAGATGCCGCCGGCGTGCCCGGAGTCGGCGATCGTGGCGGGGATGCGGTTGGCGACGAGGTCGGCAACGGCCTGAGGGTCGTCGGCGAGCTTGGCTGCCAGCGTGTCCCATTGGGCCGCGGTCAGCTCGGGGACGTGGATCGCGGCCTGGTGGGTGGCCTTCTTCGCGGCGACGGGAGCGCTGATTCTGCCCGGCTGAGTCTGGATCTGGGCGACGGCGCCGTTGCGCGCAAGGTTGAGGCCCTTGCCGTAGGAGCCGGAGCCGTTGGTGGCGAGGTGGAAGGCCTGTTTCCACGCTCCGGCCAGGGGTGCGAGGGATCGGGCGGTGCCGGTCATCGGGTTCCCAGGGTGACGAGGGCGGTGAGCTCGGTGTCGTCGAGTTCGGTGAGGGCGCCTTCGCCGGAGGTGAGGACGGCGTCGGTCAAGGCACGTTTACGGGCGAGGAGTTCGTTGATGTGGTCCTCGACGGTGCCCTCGGTGATCAGGTGGTGGACCTGGACGGTGCGGTGCTGTCCGATGCGGTGGGCGCGGTCGGTGGCTTGGTCCTCGACGGCGGGGTTCCAGGGCCGGTCGTAGTGGATGACGTGCTCGGCCCGGGTGAGGGTCAGTCCGGTGC
>NZ_JAAAXQ010000804.1 GCF_009916105.1 Streptomyces sp. GC420
GGCGGACCCCGCAGAGCAGCCCCGCGCCGGGGCCGCCGCGGGGCCCGAAGCGGCGGCCGACTCCCGGGACGGGCTCGGAGCCCGTCCCGACGACGCCCCTGCCCGCGTCCCCAATGCCGGGGCCGGGCGCGGGGCCGGCCCGGCTGCGGCCGGGGAGGAGCCGGGCGGCGGAGCGGCAGAAACCACGGTGGCGGACCATCACGGCCCGGACGCGGAGCCGGTGCACGGCGCCGGTGCCCGGGGCACGGCGGGTGCCGACCGGGAGGCGCGGCCGGAGGCCGGCAGCCACTCCGCGCGGTCCGAAGCCGCGGCCGGGAACGCCGCGTCGCCGTCTGCGGAGCTCGGGCAGATGCCCGACGGGGACCGGCCGAGCGATGCGGGAGGCAGTGCGGCGGCTGACGCGGGACCCGGCGCCGAGACCGGGCAACCGGGACCGACCGCGCTCGGGCCGACAAGCCCCGGGGACCCTGGGGACACGTCCGCAGCCGGTTCCGGAGCCAGCGATTCCGCCGGCGATGCGGTCCCGGCGGGGGCCGCGGGGGCCGGCCGGGACGAGTCGGTTGTCCGGACCCTGCCCGCGGCGGCGCCCCGCAGGCCGCGGCGGCGGACGGTCCTCGCCGGGGCCGCCGCCGTGGCGGTCGTGGCGTCCGTCGCGCTGGCCGTCGGGCAGCTCGCCGGAACGGGCGGGCAGGGAGACACCGGAAGCCGTCGCGCGGCCGGTGCCGACCGGCCCGTCTCCGTCGCCCCGTCCGCCTCCCCCTCCCTCTC
>NZ_JAAAXQ010000805.1 GCF_009916105.1 Streptomyces sp. GC420
CCGGCCCCGGCGGCCCGCGTCCCCCGTCCGGGGGAACGGAGGTGATCACATGGCTCCGTGGGCCCTGCGGCGCTAGGCTGAGTCCACTACTTAGTCCACTCCTGCGTCCGCGAGGCGGTCATGGAAGCAGCGCACCAGTACAACGTCCACGAGGCCAAGACCCACTTCTCCCGGATCCTGGAGCAGGTAGCCACGGGTGAGGAAGTCGTCATCAGCAAGGCTGGTGAGCCCGTCGCCAAGGTAGTCCCCCTGCGCGGCAAGGTGCAGCGCACCGGACGCGGCTCCCTGCGCGGCCAGATCCACATCCCCGACGACTTCGACGAGCTGCCCGACGACATCGCCGAAGCGTTTGGGATGCGATGATGCGACTTCTTCTCGACACGCATGTCGTCCTCTGGTGGCTGGACGACTCACCGGAACTGTCCGCAGACGTCAAAGATCTCCTGGACACCGAATCGGACGTCTTTCTCAGTGCCATCAGCCCTTGGGAGATCGCCCTGAAATCCTCACTGGGCAAACTGCCCGGACCCGAGGACATCGCGGAGCGCGTACGGGACACACAGTTCACTCCCTTGCCGATCACCGCTGCCCACGGTGTGCGCGCCGGGCGGCTGCCCCTGCACCACCGGGATCCGTTCGACCGGATACTGATCGCCCAGGCCCAGGCCGAGGGGCTGACGCTCGTCACCCGGGACAAGTGGATCCCCAAGTACGACGTGCCGGTCATGGCCGTCTGAGACGGCGGGGGCCCCGGC
>NZ_JAAAXQ010000806.1 GCF_009916105.1 Streptomyces sp. GC420
GCGTAGCACATGCCGTGTGCCCGGTGCGTGCGGCTGCTGCTTCGCGCGCCCGCTCCGGACCGGTACCGACCGTGCGGGGCCGGGCGTCGAGGAGGGAGCGGCGCAGGTGGGCCCCAGGGCGAGGCGCCGGGCAGTCGCCGGATGGTTGCAGGAGACCGTGCGGGTGATGATCCGTCCACCAGGGACGCGTTCGCGGCGGCGGCGCAGGTAGCCGTGGGCTTCGAGTTCGCGCAGGGCGGCGGCGATCCGGGCCGCGCCTTCGGGGAAGCGGGCGGCGAGGGTCTTGATGTCGACGCGGGCCCCGGCGGGCAGTGACTGGATGTGCACGGCCAGCCCGATCGCGAGCAGCGACAACTCCCGGTGCTGGGCGAGGTGGTTGCCGATCACCGTGAAGCGTGTGGTGTGGTGGGTGTTGTCGTGCACCACGCCGGAGGGATGCCCGCCACCGAGGGGATGGGGCCGGTGCGGCCGTGCCCCGGTCCGGGGTTGTTTGCCGTCAATGCGGGTCTGGGCGTGCGGGGGCACGCTAGGGTCTTTCGTGTCCATCGGGAAGCTCTCTCTTCCTCGGTGGTCAGGCCCTCGCATTGGGATGGCAGTCCCGGCGGGGGCCGTCGCATGTCTGCGGTTGTGTCGTGCCGAGCGTAGGACAGGCAACGGCTCCCCAAACCGCCCAAGTCGGTGATGTTCACCCGCGCGAGTGAGCGTGAGCGGCGGGAGGGATGGGAG
>NZ_JAAAXQ010000807.1 GCF_009916105.1 Streptomyces sp. GC420
AGGCGGCCGGAAGCCCTCGTAGTGGGCCTGCTCGGGCTTTCGGCCCACGCAGCGTGGGGGTACCTCCCGCGCCCGGAGGGGTGCGGGGGAGTGCCGTGCAGGGCGTCGCGACGGGGCGAACCTCGGCTGACGCGGCACTAGCCTGCGGCGCGTACCGGAATATCTCGGCGCGCCCCCGCCGCACCGGTGTCCGAGCGCCCCTGATCCGCGCGGGCGCCCCGCCCGGCCGGGTCCCGGCCGTGACCGCTGTGACGGCGACGGTCGCACGAGCAGGCCTGTCCGGGACGGCCGATGCGCGGAACGCACGACCAGGGCACCTGACCCGGTGCGGAGATGGCGGAACGGGGGACGGGTACGCCGCACTCGGCAGCGCCGGGGCGTGGCGGCCAGGCCGCCGGCCCTCGGGCCGGATTGCCCGAAGGCACCGCCGCCCGGCCCGCGCCCGTACGGGCCCGGCGGATGCGCCGTCGTCCGGCGGCGCCTTCGCCCAGCGCCGAGGCGGATCGCGGGCCGAGGTTCGGCCGTGAGGGGCGCCGCCGCCCGGGCCCGCGCCGGTGCGTTCGTCCCGCCCGGCGTTCGTCCTGCGGTGACGTGGGCGGCATCGAGGTCAAGGGTGACGAGGCGGATCGCGGGCCCCGGGCCGCGGGTCAGTCGTGAGGGGCGCTGCCGTGGGGCACCGCGGTGGGGGGTGAGGCGTCGGCGGAGTCCGTGGCACCGGGC
>NZ_JAAAXQ010000808.1 GCF_009916105.1 Streptomyces sp. GC420
GTGTACGCGCCGCCCGCGCGGCCCGGGCCCGCAGGTCCGCCCAGCAGCAGCCGCGCCGGCTTCCCCGCGGCCGCGCGCACGGCGAGGTCGTCGTAGCCGTCGCCGTCGGCGTCCTCACGCGGCTCGGGGGCCGCCAGTACGGTCGCGTTCGCGGGGATCGGTGCGGCGGCGGCGCGCGGGGCGCCACCGCGGGTGAACGGGCCCCGGAGGAAGCTGAGCTGCCCCGCGCTGGCGGTGACCGTCAGGTCGGCGGCGCCGTCCCCGTCGAAGTCGCCGCACACGGGCTGGTCGGGCCATTCGTTGCCGGCCCGTGACCGGGCGGGGATGCGCAGCTTCACGGCCTTGGCGGTGAGGCCCTTGGGGCCGCCGAAGAGCAGCTGGAGGGGGACGGGCGGCTGCCCGATGCCGTCGTACGGGGGGTCGGTGGTCACCACGAGGTCGCTGTAGCCGTCCCCGTCGAGGTCGCACACCGCCTCGGACTCGAAGGCGGCGGGGACGACTCCGTCGGTGGGCGCGGCATTGCGGGCCGGTGTGAGCAGCTGCCGGGTGCGCGGGTCGAGCACGCCCGAGACGCTGCCGTAGACGATGCCGATGCCCGCGTCGTCGGCGTGGCTGGACTCGCGTACGAGTTCGTCGAGCACGAGGTCGCGCAGGCCGTCGCCGTTGAAGTCCGGCCGGGCGGCGGCGCTCCTGGCGCCCTTGCCGGTGGGTACGGGC
>NZ_JAAAXQ010000080.1 GCF_009916105.1 Streptomyces sp. GC420
CCCCCGGCCGCCTCGCCCCCCGGCCGCGGTGCGGACGGTGAACCGCCGGACCGGCCACCCGTCCACCCACCCGGTCGTTCCGGCCACCCGGCATCCCGGCCACCCGGCATCCCGGCCACCCGGCCACCGGGCCGTTCCGGCCACCGGGCAACCGGGCCGTCGGCGGCGTCGGAGAGAATGGCCGGCATGTCCGCATTCACGGTCGGGTTCGACCTCGACATGACTCTGATCGACTCCCGGCCGGGCATCAAGGCCGCGTTCGAGGCGCTGGCGGCGGAGACCGGGGTGTACATCGACGCCGAGCTCGCCATCAGCCGCCTCGGACCTCCCCTGGTGCAGGAGCTGGCGCACTGGTTTCCCGACGAGGCGATCCAGGCGGCGAGCGACAGGTACCGCGAGCTCTACCCCGCGTACGCCATCGCTCCCAGCCTCGCCATGCCCGGCGCCCGCGAGGCCGTCGCCGCCGTGCGGGAACTCGGCGGGCGGGCGATCGTCGTGACCGCGAAGCACGAGCCCAACGCGAAGCTGCACATGACGCACCTCGGCATAGACGCGGACGCGGTGATCGGCTGGCTGTGGGCCGAGGCGAAGGCGGAGGCGCTGCACGAGCACGGCGCGTCGGTGTACGTGGGGGATCACATAGGGGACGTGCGCGGGGCCCGTGTCGCGCGCGCCCTGTCCGTGACCGTTGCCACCGGCCCGTGCACGAGGGAGGAACTGCTGGCCGAGGGCGCCGACGTCGTGCTCGACGACCTGACCGTCTTCCCCGAGTGGCTGCGCGCCTACAGGGCCGACCTGGCCTGACGCCGCTGCACCGAGATGGACTTCAGCACGCCCGCGCCCGCGATCAGGAAGCCGACGCCCATCAGCATCGAGACAAGGTAGGCGGCGGTCGGCAGCGGGTCCATACCGAGGAACAGCGGGGCGATGGTCGCGAGTGTCGCCAGCGCGCCGACGAAGAACACAATCGCGCCGATCTTCACCAGGGTGTCGCCGGGGCCGCGGCGAGGAGGAGTATCGCTCATCCGACCAGGGTAGAACGCTGCGCGTAGGAACCGGTCGGCGACGTCTTGTCACCATGCCCCGGACCATTAGCCTTGGGGATGGCGGGTCCTACGCGACCCGCTCTACTGCTGTCCAGGGCTGTCGGCACCCGCTGAGCCGCAGCCGCATTCGACGAGTGACGAGGACGAGACGGACGTGCCTACCGGCAAGGTCAAGTGGTTCAACACCGAGAAGGGCTTCGGCTTTCTCTCCCGCGACGACGGCGGTGACGTCTTCGTGCACTCGTCCGTGCTGCCCGCCGGCGTGGACACCCTCAAGCCGGGCCAGCGCGTGGAATTCGGAGTGGTCGCGGGTCAGCGTGGTGATCAGGCACTCTCGGTGACCATCCTGGACCCCACCCCGTCGGTGGCCGCGGCACAGCGCCGCAAACCCGACGAACTGGCGTCTATCGTCCAGGACCTGACGACGCTGCTGGAGAACATCACGCCGACGTTGGAGCGGGGCCGCTACCCCGACAAGGCGCAGGGCGCGAAGATCGCGGGTCTGCTGCGAGCCGTCGCGGACCAGCTCGACATCTGACAGGCCGCGGAAGACGGCCGAACGGCGGGCGCAGCGGGGCTGCGGAGCTGCGGGACGGCGCCGGGGGACTCCCGGAGAGGACCTCGAAGAGAAGGGTCCTGGGCGGTCCTCAGCGGCTCTCGGCGGTCCCCGGAGATCCTGGGAAGACGAGCGCATCGGGGCCGAGGGGCGGAACGAGTCCCTCGGCCGCGGCGCGTGTGAGCAGGCCCCGTACCGCCGCGTAGCCCTCCTCGCCGAGTTCGGCGGTGAACTCGTTGACGTACAGCCCGATGTGCTGGTCGGCGACGACCGGGTTCATCTCCTGGGCGTGTTCGAGGACGTACGGGCGGGAGGCCTCCGGGTCGTCCCAGGCCATGCGCACGGAACTCCTGATGGCCGCGGCGATCTCCCGCAGCCGCTCCTCGCCGAGCGAGCGCCTGGCGATGATCGCGCCGAGCGGGATGGCCAGTCCGGTGGCCGACTCCCAGTGCTCGCCCATGTCGGCGAGCTTGTGCAGGCCGAACCGCCGGTAGGTGAACCGGGCTTCGTGGATGACCAGGCCCGCGTCGACCTTGCCGTCGCGAACGGCGGGCATGATCTCGTGGAAGGGCATCACGACGATCTCGCCGACGCCGCCGGGGACGCGGTCCGCCGCCCACAGCCGGAAGAGCAGATAGGCCGTGGACCGTTCGGAGGGCACGGCGACGGTCTTCCCGGTGAGGTCCGCGCCCGCCTCCCTGGTGAGGACGAGCGGTCCGCAGCCGCGGCCGAGCGCGCCGCCGCAGGGCAGCAGGGCGTACTCGTCGAGCACCCAGGGCAGCACGGCGTAGGACACCTTCAGCATGTCGAGCTCGCCGCGCTCGGCCATGCCGTTGGTGATGTCGATGTCGGCGAAGGTCACGTCGATCCCGGGCGCGCCGGGGACCAGGCCGTGGGCCCACGCGTGGAAGACGAAGGTGTCGTTGGGGCACGGCGAGTACGCGATCTGCAGCACGGCGTCTCCCTCTTCCTTCGTCACTGCGTCTCCCTCGTCACGCGTCACGGCGTCTCCTTCGTCATGGTGCCGCCCTGGCCTGCGAGCTGCCGCACGACGGTCGGGAAGGCGCGGCCCAGTGCGTCCAGAGCCTCCTTGACGCGCCAGGCGGCCCGGTCCCGCGGCCCGACCGGGTTGGAGACCGCGCGGATCTCGAACACCGGCAGCCCGTGCGCCGCGGCGGCTTCGGCGACTCCGAAGCCCTCCATGGCCTCGGCGCCCGCGCCCGGGTGACGCCGGGCCAATTCGGCCGCGCGCGCAGCGGTGCCGGTCACCGTGGAGACGGTGAGCACGGGGGCGTGGAGGGCGCCCAGTGCCTCGGCGAGCCTGCGGGCGTGCTGTTCGGGCGGCCGGTGCGCGGACCTGCCGAAGCCCAGTTCCTCGACGGGGACGAAGCCGTCGGCGGTCTCCGCGCCCAGTTCCGCCGCGACGATCGACTCGGCCACCACCAGCGAACCGACGGGGGCGTGCGGCTGGAAGCCGCCGCCGATCCCGGCCGAGACGACCACGTCGTACGGGAGGCCGTTCGGGTGCAGGGCGAGGGCGGTCGCGGTGCCCGCGGCCGCGGCCGCGGGTCCTGCGCCGACGGCCAGCACGTCGACAGTCACCGTCCCTGTCCCGGGCTCCGTCCCGCTCCCGGTCCCGGGCCCCGTCCAGAGCTGCGTTCCCGGCTCGGTTCCGGGCCGGGACGACGCGCCGCCGCCCGTGGGTGCCCGGCCGGCGGTGACAGGCAGGGCGCCGTGGCCGGTGCGGCTCCGGGCGCCGGACGCCTCCCGGTCCCCGGTACGGGTGCGGACCCGGTGCAGGGTGCGGCCCGGCAGGGCATGCTCCTCGGGGGTGCCGAGCGCGGCGGTGACGGCGTCCCGTTCCGCCGGGACCGCCGTCACCACGAGGAGCCGCACGGAGCGGTGGGAGCCGCTCAGCCGTTGTCCTTCTCGATCTTGAAGTTCCAGGCGCCCTTGTACTTACCGTTGGCGTCGACCTCGAGGATGCTCAGCTTGACCGACTTCGCGGCGGGGCCGCCCGTCTGGCTGGCGAAGAGGTCGATGCCGGCGAAGCTGCGGTACGTCTTCTTGTACGGCTCGTTCAGCGCGGGGGCGCCGTTGAGGTACAGGACCCAGCCGGTCTCGGCGATCGCGGGCTCCACGCCCAGACGCAGGGTGTCGCCCTGGGCCATCTTGATCGTCGCGTCCGGCTTCTTCTCCACGCAGGAGGCGATCTTCTTGTTGGGGACGGTGTCCCCGTCCGCGTAGCAAGCGGCCTCGGCGTTCACCGAGTTCGTGCCGACCGTCACGGTCGCCAGCGGCGTCGGCTTGTCGCAGGCGGAAAGGACGAGGAGTCCGGCGGACACAGCGCCGAGGGCGGCGCCGGCACGGCGGCCCTTGCCCGAGAGCTGAATCGACTTGCGGCATCGCCGCGGGGCAGCGGTCATGAGCGAAGGTTATCTGGCCGTCCTGCTCACGCCACGCGGGGGTGCGGCGTGCCCCGCCTGGCCGCCAGCAACAGCCCTCGTACGGTCGTCAGCCAGCCCGTGCAGACGATCGCGGCGGCGACCGTCAGGCCCAGCGTGCCGTTGAGGGGCAGCGAGATGCCGATGGCACCCCCGAGCACCCAGGACATCTGCAGCAGCGTCTCGGAGCGGGCGAACGCCGAGGTCCGTACCAGTTCCGGCACATCGCGCTGGATCATCGCGTCCAGGGACAGCTTCGCCAGCGCCTGCGCGCAGCCCGCGACGGCGGCCAGGGCGGCGATCAGCACCGGGCCGTACAGCGCGGCCGCGGCGATCGCGACGGCGGCGACGGCCGCGACCACAGTCACGACGATCAGTTCCGGGCCGCGTGCCCGCAGGGCGGCGCCGATGGCGGTGCCGCTCGCGTTGCCGAGGCCCGCGGCCACGCCGACTATGCCGAGCGAGACCGCGGCGCTCTGTCCGCCGAGCGGGTGGTCGCGCAGCAGGAACGCCAGGAAGAAGATCAGGAAGCCGGAGAGGCAGCGCAGCGAGGCGTTGGCGGCGAGCCCGTGGGTGACGGAGGGTCCGACCGTGCGCAGTCCCGGCGCCTTGGCCTTCGACGGCGGGTGGGGGTGCAGCGGCGGGTGCAGGTGTGCCTCGTCCGCGGCGAGCAGCGCCTTGCGCTCGCCCTTCGCCGAGTCGACCTTCGGGGGCAGCGAGAAGGCGAGGACCGTGCCGGTGACGAACAGCACGAACGCCCCGTACAGCGGCCAGCCCGGCCCGATCCACTGGAGTCCGGCGCCCACCGGCGCCGCCAGGCCGGTCGCGAGGAGTCCGCCGAGCGTCACCCGGGAGTTCGCCTTGACCAGCGAGAAGTTCGGCGGCAGCAGGCGCGGCACGACGGCGCTGCGCACCACGCCGTACGCCTTGGAGGAGACCAGCACGCCCAGCGCCGCCGGATACAGCTCGATGCTGCCGGAGGCGACCGCGCCGGACAGGATCAGTGCCAGCAGCGCGCGGGCCAGCATCGCCCCGGCCATGGCGGCGCGCCGGCCGTGCGGCACCTTGTCCAGCAGCGGGCCGATGACCGGCGCGAGCAGGGTGAAGGGGGCCATCGTGATGGCGAGGTAGAGGGCGACCCGCCCGCGCGCCTCGTCCGTCGGCACGGAGAAGAACACCGTGGACGCCAGTGCCACGGTGATCATCATGTCGCCCGCGCCGTTCACGGCGTGCAGTTCGATCAGTTTTCCGAGGCCGGATTCGCCGGCGCCGTGCGCGTGGGTGGCCTTGCGGATGCCCTTCGCGGTGCCGGTGAACGGCAGGTGCAGGGCGCGGCCGAACTTCCGGCCCGCTCGGCGGAGCGGCCCGGATCCCTCGGGAGACTGGCGGGACTGCCGTGCGGTGGCCACCCCGTCATAGTGCCCCAAGACCGTTCGACGCGACTGTCGACTCGGCCCCGAGTTGGTTCGTACTCGCTTCGTACTCGCTCCGTACGTGGACCGCGGGTGGGCTGACGGCTGCGGACGGGGTAGCGTGCGGAGTGCGCGACCGGCGGTCGTTCATGGCCGCGCGCCTGTCAGCGATCCCGCAGAATGGTGAGTAGCAGGTGCGCTGCCCTCCCGGCCGATCGGGTGTGGACGTCGACGCGGTCCGAGGGTCCGCTCCGTCCGCGCCGGGCCGGCGGCCGGCGGCGCCCAGGACACGGCGTAGGAGAGAGTTCGATTCTGGTGAGTGCAGCGACGACGCGAAGCCGTACCCCCGACCGCCTGTGCGCCGAGGCGGTCGACCTCGCCCGCAGCGCGGCGGAAGAAGTCGCGGCGCCGGGGGTGGTGGGTGAGCACGTCTCGGTCGTCGCCGACGGCGACCGTGTCGTCACGCACCTCTTCGAGTGCAAGGACCCCGGATACCGCGGCTGGCGTTGGGCGGTGACGGTGGCGCGGGCCTCCCGCGCGAGGGTCGTCACACTGGACGAGACGGTTCTGCTGCCCGGTCCGGACGCCCTGCTCGCGCCGGAGTGGGTGCCCTGGAGCGAGCGGCTGCGGCCCGGCGACCTCGGGCCCGGTGACCTGCTGCCCACCGAGGCGGAGGACCTGCGCCTGGAGCCCGGTTTCACGGGCGAGGAGGAGCCCCCGCCGAACTCGGTCGTCTCCGAGGAGATGGCGGAACTCGTCGAGGCCGAGGACGCGGACGTTACGGCGCCGCTCCGCGTGCCGCCGGCGCGCGGGTCGATCGCGGCCGTGGCGGAGGAACTCGGGCTGCGGCGGGCGCGGGTGCTTTCGCGGTACGGGCTGCATGTGGCGGCGGACCGCTGGGAGGAGTCCTACGGCGCGAAGACGCCGATGGCGCAGGCGGCGCCCGCGACCTGTGTCTCCTGCGGCTTCCTGATGCCGCTCGCCGGATCCCTGCGGCAGGCCTTCGGGGTCTGCGCCAACGAGTTCAGCCCGGCGGACGGTCACGTCGTCTCCCTGACGTACGGCTGCGGTGCGCACTCCGAGGCGGCCGTGATGCCGAAGCCTCCCCGGCCGGCTCCGCCCGTCGTGGACGAGACCCGCGTCGACGTCGTCTCCCTGCACCCCGACCCCTCCAGCGGCTCCGTCGAGCCGACCGCGCCACCGGAGGAACTGGGCCACTCCTGACGTCCCGGCCGCGTTTTCCGGGCGGCGCGTGCCGAGTTCGCGCCGCGCCGGCGCGGCGCCTTCAGGACGGCGGAACCGTTCGGCTCCGCCCGCGCCTGTGCGGACGGACCGGTGATCCGTCACCGGTGGTGACGGCCCGGAGAGCCGGGCTCCCGCGCCGAGCCGCGGCCCGCCGCGTACGCCGATTCCGGCGTGCGCGGGTATCCGGCCTTCGGACGGGACGGAGCCGCGTGGCCCGGCGGGCGGTCCCCGCGTCTGCGGGTCGGTGGTCCTCCGGCACTCTCGGCGGCGCGGGTTGCCGGCCTGTGGCGGCTGCGGCGGCTCGTGTGGGCGGAGCCGCGTGGTCCGGGTCGGCTCCGGTGTCTGCGGGTCGGCGCTGTGTGACCGGTCGGCTGGGGCCGGGAGCTTGTGCCTGTGGCGGCTGCGGCGGCTCGTGTGGGCGGAGCCGCGTGGTCCGGGTCGGCTCCGGTGTCTGCGGGTCGGCGCTGTGTGACCGGTCGGCTGGGGCCGGGAGCTTGTGCCTGTGCCTGCGCCGGGCCGTTGTCGGCTGGGATGCGGATGGTCTTCCGGGGTGTGGCGGCCGTGGCTCGCCCGTACGCGCTCGTTCCGGGTGCGCGCCACGTCGGCGCCTGTCCTGTCGCGGAATCGTCTGGTCAGCGCCGGCCAGGTGTCTGCGGGTCGGTGGTCCGTCACCGTCGGCGGGGGCCGGGAGCTTGTGCCTGTGCCTGCGCCGAGCCGTCGCGGGAGGCTCGGACGCGGGTGGGCGGGGTCGTCTGCCGGAAGGGGCGGTTCCGGCCGGTCTTGGGGTGTGCCGCACGGGCTGTTCGAGCGGCTGTCGCCCGTCGCACCGTGCGGCCGGATGCCGTGAGGGTGCCGGGGCGGGCGCTGCGGCCGCGGCCGGGATCCGGTCGGCGGAGGCGTCGCGTCCGCGCCGGACGGGCTGGAACGCCGCCGCGGGGCGAGGCGACCGCCCGCATCACCCTCGCCCCGGTGGCCGGGTGCCCTCCTCCTGGGAAGGCGTCCGGGTCCGGAGACGGTAGCGTCGGCGCCGCAAGCACCGGATCGGGACGGGCAGAGGGAGACACCGCGGTGAGCAAGAACGTGCGGCCGGCGGCCGGTGGGGCCGACCCCTTCGGTACGGGGCGTCTGCGCCGGGGCGTCCTCGACGCCTGGGGCGCGTCACCCGCGCGGTTCCGGGAGGACGCCAACGCCGAGGAGGACCTCGCGCTCGGCGGCTACCGCGACCGGCTCGTCGTCGAACTCGCGCAGAACGCCGCCGACGCCGCCGCGCGGGCCGGGGCACCGGGCCGGCTGCGGCTGACCCTGCACCCTGCGGCTCCCGACGCCCCGCCCGTGCTGGCCGCCGCCAACACCGGGGCACCGCTGGACGCGGCGGGCGTCGAGTCGCTGAGCACGCTGCGCGCGTCCGCGAAGAGGCCGGACGCCGAGACCGCCGTCGGCCGCTTCGGCGTCGGATTCGCCGCCGTGCTGTCCGTGTCGGACGAGCCGGCGCTGCTCAGCCGCACCGGCGGCGTGCGCTGGTCACTGGCCGAGGCGCGGGAACTGGTGCGGGAGACCGCCGCCGCATCGCCCGGCCTCGGCGACGAACTGCGCCGCCGCGAGGGCCACGTACCGCTGCTGAGGCTGCCGCTGCCCGCCGAGGGCACCGCGCCCGAGGGCTACGACAGCGTCGTGCTGCTCCCGCTGCGCGACGGCGGCGCCGAGGACCTCGCCGCCCGGCTGCTCGCCTCCGTCGACGACGCGCTGCTGCTCACCCTCCCCGGCCTCGCCGAGGTCGTCATCGAGACCCCCGAGGGCGTCCGCACCCTGACGCGCCGCCAGGACGGCCCCTGCACCGTCGTCGAGGACACCCTGCACGGCACCACGCGCTGGCGCACCGCCGGCGCCTCCGGCCCGCTGGAGCCAGCGCTGCTCGCCGGCCGGCCCGTCGAGGAGCGGCTGCGGCCGCACTGGTCGGTGACCTGGGCGGTGCCCGTGGACGGCGAGGGCGCGCCCGCCGCGCTCCGTACGACGCCGGTCGTGCACGCCCCCACGCCGACCGACGAACCGCTGGGCGTGCCCGCGCTCCTGATCGCCTCCTTCCCGCTGGAGACGACGCGCCGCCACACCGCACCGGGCCCCCTCACGGACTTCCTCGTCGAGCGGGCCGCGGACGCGTACGCCGGGCTGCTGCGCGACTGGGAGCCGGTGACGACCGGCAGCATCGGCCTCGTCCCCGGGGCGCTCGGCAAGGGCGAACTGGACGGCTCGCTGCGGGCCGCGATCCTGAAGCGGTTGCCGCGGGTGGCGTTCCTGCCGCCCGCCGTCCCCACGGAGGACCTGACCGCGCTGCGCCCCTTCGAGGCCGAGGTCGTCGAGGGCGCGGGCGCCGAGACGGTGCGGGTCCTCGCCGAGGTGCTGCCCTGCCTGCTGCCCGCCGGTCTCGAACGGCGCGTCGAGCTGCGCACGCTGACCGTGGCGCGGATCCCGCTGACCGAGGCGATCGACCGGCTCGCGGGCCTGGATCGAGAGCCCGCCTGGTGGCGGCGGCTGTACGACTCCCTGGCGGGCGTCGACCCGGACCGGCTCACCGGCCTGCCGGTGCCGCTCGCCGGGGATCCTTCCCGGCCCGGAGGTCCGGGGGGAGGCGCGGGGGGAGTGAGGACGACGATCGGTCCGCGCCAGGTCCTGCTGCCGCTGCCCGACACGACGGCCCCCGAGGCACTGGCCCGGCTCGGCCTGAAGGTCGCCCACCCCGACGCCGCGCACCCGCTGCTGGAGAAGCTCGGCGCGCTCCCGGCGACGCCGCGCGCCGTGCTGACCACCCCTCAGGTGCGGGCGGCGGTGGCCGGTTCGCTGGACGCCGGGGACATCTGGGACGAGGACGCGCCCGACCCGGAGGAGCTCGCCGACACGGTGCTCGCCCTGGTCGGGGACGCCGGCCTGGAGCCGGGCGACGAGCCGTGGCTGGGTGCGCTCGCGCTGCCCGACGAGGACGGCGAAATGGCCCCGGCGAGCGAACTGGTCCTGCCCGGCAGCCCGTTCGCGCGGGTCATGCGGGAGGGCGAGCTGGCGTTCGTGGACGCGGAGCTGGCCGAGCGGTGGGGCGAGCAGCCCCTCGCCGCCGTCGGAGTGCTGGCCGACTTCGCCCTCGTCCGCGCGACGGACGTCGTCCTGGACCCCGACGAACTCGAACCCCGCGACGGCGACTTCCCCGAGCCGGACGACGCGGGACTGCTGGACGCCGTCGACGTGTGGTGCGAGGACGTCCTCGACCGGTTCCCGGACACTCCGGTGCCGCCGGTGGCGACCGAGCTGGTCGCCGTGCGGGACCTGGACCTGGTCGACGACGACGCCTGGCCGCAGGCGCTGGCCCTGCTCGCGCGGCCCCCGCTGCGGGACGCGCTGACCCAGCCCGTACGGATCCTGCTGCCGGACGGGACGACGGAGACCGTACGGCCGTACACGGCCTGGTGGCTGCGCGGCCACCCGGTGCTCGGTGGCCGCCGCCCCGCGGGGCTGCGCGCGGCCGGCGGCGATCCGCTGCTCGACGGGCTGTACGAGTCCGTGGACGCGACCGGCTTCGAGGACGAGCAGGTGCTGCGGGCGCTGGGCGTACGGACCTCCGTGGACGCGCTGCTCGACGAACCGGGAGGCGCCGCGGAACTGCTGAACCGGCTCGCCGACCCGGACCGCCGTGTCACCCCGGCCCAGCTGCACGGCCTGTACGGGGCGCTGGCGTACCTCGACCCCGAGCAGGTGACGCTGCCCGACGAACTGCGCGCCGTCGTCGACGGCGGGACGCGGGTCGTCGACGCGGCGGACGCCGTGGTCGCGGACGCCCCCGACCTGCTGCCGTTCGCCCTGGCACAGCGGCTGCCGCTGCTCCCCGTGCCGCCCGCGCGGGCCGCTGACCTGGCCGAACTCCTCCAGGTGCGGCGGCTCGGCGAGGCCGTCACGGCCGAGGTGGCCGGCGAGGGCGAGGAGCACGAGGTCCCGTCGTCGGTACGCCGGCTGCTGGGCCCG
Organism: Streptomyces sp. GC420; assembly: GCF_009916105.1. Classification (GTDB taxonomy): domain Bacteria; phylum Actinomycetota; class Actinomycetes; order Streptomycetales; family Streptomycetaceae; genus Streptomyces. Next base: position 10,709 of record NZ_JAAAXQ010000080.1, read on the forward strand.
GCGACCCCGTCGACGTACTTCGAGCACGAGGAACTGGTCGTCGGCGGTACGGAACTCGACTGGCACCGCACCCCGGACGGCGTGCTGCACGCGGCGACCCTGGAGGGCGTCGCGGCGGGACTCGCCTGGGCGGCGGGCCAGTGGCCGCGCCGTTTCGAGGTCGCGGCGCTCCTGGAGGACCCCTCCCGCACGGAGGAACTGGAACGCGACCGCTGGTTCGACTGAGGCCGCCGACCGGGGCATGTCGATGTGATCCAGGGCACGAATTCGTGAAATCTTCACGCGGCCTACAACCATTGGCCGGGGTCGTTGATCATTGAATCGAGTCAACAGACTCCCTGGTCACTCAGGCGCCGGCGAAGAACTTCAGGACCTTCGCCGGCTGCCTCTTTCTCCACTGGGGAAACGCATGCGCATTCGTGCCACCGTGGCCGCCGTCACCGGCGCCCTGGCTCTCTCCGCCCTTGCCGTGCCCGCCGCTCAGGCCGACGGCTCTCCGTCCCGCGAGGACGCCGCCGAGCTCGTGCGGGCCGTGCGCGCCGCCAAGCAGGCCGGCTCCGAGGATGCCGCGGCCTCCGGCCGCTCCCTCGCCGCTGCCGAGGACGGCGTGCCCTACGACCTGGACCTCTCCTTCTCCAACGTGAAGGTCAACGGCGGCAAGCCGATCGTCGCGGGCATCAGCAACAAGGTCACCGCGCCGGTCACCTACACCGTGACGCACGGCGCCGACGTCGACATCTTCGCCGACGACTTCCTGATGGACATCGAGCTCTACCGCGGCACCGACTACTGGACCGCCTTCGACGCGGGCAACTACCTCATCGGTGACGACTGGCCGGTCTGCACGGCGGTCAGCTCCACCGAGGCGACCTGCAAGGGCACCATCGACATCTACCCGGACCTGGAGCTGTCCAACGCCGACGCCACCACCTGGAAGACGTACGGCTACGCCCTCGCGTACAACGGCCAGGACCCGGACGGCCCCGACTGGAGCCAGGTCGGCTACACGGAGACGGACCCGATCGGGGTCACCACCAAGCTCCAGCGCTACTCGAAGCTGAGCGTCAACGCCTCTCCGGAGCCGGTCGTCAAGGGCAAGACCATCACGGTCACCGGCAAGCTGACCCGCGCCAACTGGGACACGCTCTCGTACGCGGGCTACACCAACCAGCCCGTGAAGCTGCAGTTCAAGAAGAAGGGCACGGACACGTACACCACGATCAAGACGGTGTACACCAACAGCTACGGCAACCTGAAGACCACGTACACCGCCTCGGCCGACGGCTACTGGCGCTGGAACTTCGCCGGCACCTCCACCACCCCGGCGGTCAAGTCCTCCGCGGACTACGTCGACGTGCAGTAGTCGTCGTGCGGTAGCGGTAGCGGTAGCGGTAGCGGGCGCAGGGCGTCGGGCCGGGAGGTCTGTGTGATCTGGGCAACACGTGCGCGAAATCTTCACGGCACGTACAACCCCTGACCGGTCTCGTTGATCTTGTCAGCGAGTCAACAGACTCCCCGACCACTCGGGCCCCGGCGAAGTGACTCAGCACCCTTCGCCGGGTGCCTCTCTCTCCACTGGGGGAAATCGCATGCGCACACGTGCCACAGTGGCCGCCGTCACCGGTGCCCTGGCCCTCTCGGCCCTCGCGGTGCCCGCCGCCCAGGCCGACGACTCGAGCCGCGCCGGCCTCCTCGGGAAGGTGCAGTCGGCCCGGGCCGCCCAGGCGGACTCCGGCGCCCCGCAGGCGTCCGGCCGCGCTGCCGCCGCCGCGGACGGCACGCTGAACGTCACCTTCTCCGGCGTCAAGATCAACAAGGGCAAGTCGATCGTCGTGGGGACCAGCAAGACGGTGACGGTGCCCACCGCCTACACCGTGACCCACCCCGCGAACGTCGACATCTTCGCCGACGACTTCCGGATGGCCGTCGCCATCTACCGCGGCGCGTTCTCCGCCCCGGACAACTTCGCGTTCGGCGCTAGCGGGCCGGTCTGCGCCGAGCAGTCGGCGACGGTCGCCGTCTGCGAGGCGACCGTCGACGTCATTCCGGATGGCCTGTTCAACACCGACGCCACCACCTGGAAGGCGGCCGGCTTCGCCTTCGACTACAACGGTCAGAACCCCGACCTGCCCGAGGACGAGATCGACTGGGAGAACGTCGACTACGCCGAGCAGGGCGGCCTCGCCTCCACCAAGCTCCAGCGGTACTCGAAGCTCACCGCGAACGCCTCCCCCGAGCCGGTGAAGAAGGGCAAGACCATCACCGTCACGGGCAAGCTGACCCGTGCGAACTGGGACACGCTGAAGTACGCGGGCTACACCAACCAGTCGGTGAAGCTGCAGTTCAAGAAGAAGGGCACGAGCAGCTACACCACGATCAAGACGGTGACGACGGACAGCAGCGGCAACCTGAAGACCACGCGCACCGCCTCGGTGGACGGCTACTGGCGCTGGAGCTTCGCCGGTACGTCCAACACCCCGGCCGTCACGTCCAAGGCCGACTACGTCGACGTGCAGTAACCAGCAACCAGTAACCAGTCGGCAGTAGCCTCCGGGGCGGGCACGGCGGCGCGGAACCACGCGCCGGCGCGCCCGCCCCGCGTGCTTACGCCGGGAAGCGGCGGTCGACCCACCGCCAGGCGAATTCCAGGGTCACCGCCGCGAGCGCGGCGATGGCGACGCCCGCCCACGGCATCGTCGTACCGACGAGTCTGAGAGCGAAGAACTCCTGCAGCCACGGCACGACGAGGACGACCAGGAAGCCGAGTCCCATCGTGGTCACCAGCAGGACCCGCCACAGGGTCCAGGGCCGGGCGACGATCGCCAGTACCCACATCGAGATCAGGAACAGCGTCAGCGTGGCGACGCTGGTCTCCGCGTCCAGGGCGTCCGTGCCGCTGTAGTACGACCGGGCCAGCAGGTACGCGGCGAAGGTGGCGACGGCCGCCACGATGCCTCCGGGGACGGCGTACCGCATGACGCGGCGCACGAAGTGCGGTCGGGCCCGCTCCCGGTTGGGGGCGAGGGCGAGGAAGAACGCGGGGACGCCGATGGTCAGGGTGGACAGCAGCGTCAGGTGGCGCGGCAGGAACGGATACTCCACCTGGAAGCAGACCACCAGGACGGCCAGCAGCACGGAGTAGACGGTCTTCGTCAGGAAGAGCGTGGCGACCCGGGTGATGTTGCCGATGACCCGGCGGCCCTCGGCGACGACGTCCGGAAGCGTCGCGAAACTGTTGTTGAGCAGCACGATCTGGGCGACGGCCCGGGTCGCCTCGGAGCCCGTGCCCATGGAGACGCCGATGTCGGCGTCCTTCAGCGCGAGCACGTCGTTGACCCCGTCCCCCGTCATCGCGACCGTGTGGCCGCGCGACTGGAGGGCCCCCACCATGTCCCGCTTCTGCTGGGGGGTGACCCGGCCGAAGACCGCGCCGTCCTCCAGCGCGGCGCCCATCTCCTCCCGGTCCGCGGGCAGCGTACGGGCGTCGACGGTCCGCTCGGCGCCCGGCAGGTCCAGCTTGGCGGCCACCGCGCCGACGGACACCGCGTTGTCGCCGGAGATGACCTTCGCGGAGACGCTCTGGGCCGCGAAGTAGCGCAGGGTGTCGGCGGCGTCGGGCCGCAGCCGCTGTTCGAGGACGACCAGGGCGGCCGGCTCGGCGTCCTGGGCGGGTGCCGGGTCGTCGAGCTCCCGGGCGGCGCGGGCGAGCAGCAGCACCCGCAGTCCCTGCGCGTTGAGGGAGTCGATCTCGGCGAGCGCCGGGTCGTCCCGCCCGAGCAGCACGTCGGGCGCGCCGAGCAGCCACGTGGAGGACTCGCCGCCGCTCTCGTTGAAGCTCGCGCCGCTGTACTTGCGGGCGGAGGAGAACGGCAGCGACTCGGTGCAGCGCCACTCCCCGGTGTCCGGGCAGGTGTCGATGACGGCCCGGAGGCTGGCGTTGGGCCGCGGGTCGGACTCGCCGAGGGCGCCCAGGACCGTGCGGACGTAGCCGTCGTCGGAGCCGTTCAGCAGTCGCAGCTCCTTGACGTCCATGCCGCCCTCGGTGAGCGTGCCGGTCTTGTCCAGGCAGACGGTGTCCACGCGGGCGAGGCCCTCGATGGCGGGGAGCTCCTGGACGAGGCACTGTTTCCGGCCGAGTCGGACGACACCGACGGCGAAGGCGATGGAGGTGAGGAGGACCAGTCCTTCGGGGACCATCGGGACGATGCCGCCGACGGTCCTGGCGAGGGAGTGCTTGAAGTCGGTGTCCTTGACGACCAGTTGGCTGATGATGAGCCCGATGGCGGTGGGCACCATCATCCAGGTCACGTACTTGAGGATCGTGCTGATGCCGCTGCGCAGTTCGGAGTGGACGAGGGTGAAGCGGGAGGCCTCCTCGGCGAGCTGGGCGGCGTAGGCCTCGCGGCCGACCTTGGTGGCGGTGTAGGCGCCGCCGCCCGCGACGACGAAGCTCCCGGACATCACGTGGTCGCCGGGCCGTTTGAGCACGGGGTCGGCCTCGCCGGTGAGCAGCGACTCGTCGACCTCCAGGCCGTCGGCCTCGGTGACCTCGCCGTCCACGACGATCTTGTCTCCCGGACCGGTCTCCAGGAGGTCACCCAGGACGATCTCGGAGGTGGGGATCTCGCGGGCCGTGCCGTCGCGGCGGACGGTGGGCCGTGCCTCGCCGATGACGGCGAGGTTGTCGAGGGTCTTCTTGGCGCGCAGTTCCTGGATGATGCCGATGCCGGTGTTGGCGAGGATCACGAAGCCGAACAGGCTGTCCTGGATCGGTGCTACGCAGAGCATGATGATCCACAGCACGCCGATGATGGCGTTGAAGCGGGTGAAGACGTTTCCGCGGACGATGTCGGCGGTCGAGCGGGAGGACCGCACGGGGACGTCGTTGACCTCACCGCGGGCGATCCGCTCGGCGACTTCGGAGGCGGTCAGCCCGGGGGCGCGGGCGACTGCCGCCCGGCTTCCGCCGGAGGCTTTCACCGGGTCCACGGGATGCACGGGGCTCGGTTCGGCACCGGCGTCGGTCAGCGGGCGCTGTGTCATGCAAGTGACGTTACGGCGCGAGGCCGCCGTTCACCCACCGGAAATGGGGAAGATCAGACCTCAGTACGAGGCGAGTGGTCCTCGCGCGCTACGGGATCCGCACCGGGGGACGCCTCAGGGGTTGCCCCGGGGGCTGCGTCGGGGGACGGGTCGGAAGATGCCGCGGAGGCCGCCGCGGAGCGCCTGATCGCCGCGTCCCTTCTGCGGACGTACCAGATGCCGATGAGCCCGAGTCCGCCGCCGGCCGCGCAGGTCCACACCCACCAGGTGTGGCCGTGTTCGTCGAACCAGCCGTAGAAGGGCAGCTGGACCAGGAACATCAGGAACCACAGGATCGTGCCGCCGGTGATGGTGGCGACGACGGGCCCCTCCAAGGGCTCGGGTGCCTCGTGTCTGGGGGTCCACTTCGCCATGTCGCACAGCTTAGACGGCCGATCGTTCTACGCGCGGAGACGGTCTTCCGTAAGCCGGCGCTCGGCCTCACCCGGCCCGGCCCCGGTTCCGCCGTCTCACGTGGCTTCCCTCAGCCCGTAGAACTTCTCGGTCTCGTCGACGGCGGCCTTGAAGCGTTCGTCGAAGTCCTCGCGAACGAGCGTCCCGGTCACGTAGTCCTGGACGCTCATTCCGCGTTTCGCCGCATGCTGCCGGATCCGGTCGAGAAGCTCACCGTCCAGGCGCAGACTGAGCACTGTCGATCCCATGCGGACAGCCTCACCGCAGGAGGCTGTCCGTCATGTCACTTTTCGGGCATGTCTCACTCTTATGCGTGACCTGGCGTGACCTACGTGACCTCCCCCACCTCGTCGCTCCCGCATGGTATTTAGCATGGGTAATGAGTTAAGCTAAAGACATGCTGGATCTGTCCCATGGCGCCGACGCCGACGCCGTGAACTCGCTGCGTTCCGCGGTGATGCGCCTTGCCCGCCGTCTCAAGCACCAGCGGGTCGACGAATCGCTGAGCCCCACCGAGATGTCGGTGCTGGGCACCCTGGCCCGCTGCGGCTCCGCCACCCCCGGTGAGCTGGCCCGCAAGGAGCACGTGCAGCCGCCGTCGATGACGCGCATCGTGGCACTGCTGGAGACCAAGGGGCTGGTCCGGCTGGAGCCCCACCCGGACGACCGCCGGCAGAAGGTGGTCACCTCGACCGGGCGCGCGGAGGCGATGCTCGAAGAGAGCCGCCGCAGGCGCAACGCCTGGCTGGCCGAGCTGGCCGGGGAGCTCGACGAGGAGGAGTGGGCCAAGCTCCGCGCCGCCGCGCCCGTCCTCGAGAAGCTCGCACACCAGTAGGTACCCGGCGCACCAGCGGGCCCGCGCACCAGCAGGCGCCCCCGGCCGCGGGCACCTCGAAGACCCGGTTCCGGCCGGAAACGGGAAAGGCACCGGACAAGGCAGCACGACAGCACGAACGTACAAACGCAAGGAGGCGACTCTTTTGAGTACGGGACCCGGAGCATCAGCTTCCGCCCCCGCACCGAACCCCGACGAACCCATCCTCAAGACCCGTAGAACGGGCGGCACCTTCTCCTCGCTGAAGGTCCGCAACTACCGCCTCTTCGCCGCAGGCGCCGTCGTCTCCAACACCGGCACCTGGATGTCCCGTATCACCCAGGACTGGCTGGTGCTCAGCCTCACCGGCTCCGCCGCCGCGGTCGGCATCACCACCGCGCTGCAGTTCCTGCCGATGCTGCTTCTCGGCCTGTACGGCGGAGTGATCGCCGACCGGTTCGACCGGCGCAGGCTGCTGATGATGACGCAGGGCGCACTGGGCCTGGGCGGACTCGCACTCGCAGCGCTGACCCTGTCGGGCCACATCCAGGTGTGGCACGTCTATCTGATCGCGACGCTGCTCGGCCTCGTCACCGTCGTGGACAACCCGGCCCGGCAGGCATTCGTCTCCGAGATGGTCGGACCCAAGGACCTGCCGAACGCCGTCAGCCTCAACTCCGCGAACTTCCAGTCCGCGCGGCTGATCGGCCCGGCCGTCGCCGGAGTCCTGATCACCGCGGTCGGCAGCGGCTGGGCGTTCCTGCTCAACGGCATCTCGTTCCTGGCACCGCTCGCCGGACTGATGCTGATGCGGCCCGCCGAACTGCACCGCGCGGAGCGCGCCCCGCGCGGCAAGGGGCAGCTGCGCGAGGGCCTCCGGTACGTCGCCGGACGGCCCGAACTGCTCTGGCCGATTGTCCTGATGGCCTTCGTCGGCACCTTCGGCTACAACTTCCCGATCTGGCTGACCGCCTTCACCGACGACGTGTTCCGGCAGGGCGCCGGCACCTACGGCATGCTGAACTCCCTGCTTGCCGCGGGCTCCCTGCTCGGCGCGCTGCTCGCGGCCCGCCGCGGCACGTCCCGGCTGCGCCTGCTGGTCGCCGGCGCGGTCGGCTTCGGCCTGCTGGAGGCCGCGGCCGCCGTCTCCCCGTCGTTCTGGCTGTTCGCCACGCTGATGGTCCCGATCGGCATGATCGGCCTCACGGTCAACGTCACCGCCAACTCCAGCGTGCAGCTGGCCACGGACCCGGTCATGCGGGGCCGGGTGATGAGCCTGTACATGATGGTGTTCATGGGCGGTACCCCGATCGGCGCGCCCATCGTCGGCTGGGTCACCGACGTCTACGGCGCCCGCGTCGGACTGGCCGCCGGCGGACTTGTCGCCGCCGCCGCGGCGATAGTCGTCGGCCTGATCCTGGCCCGGGTCGGCGGTCTCCGGCTGGAGGTCGACCTGCGCCGGGGGCGAAAGCACGTGAGGTTCGTCCCGAGAGCGCCCCGCGAGGTACTGGCCCCCGCGGTGTGACGGACCTCGCCCCCGGCGGCCCGGCAGCAGTCGGGGCGCGCGCCCCCGTCCGGGGTCGGCCCGTGCGGGCCGTCGGGGGCGGGAGGAGATCCCGGGCGCCGGGGAGTGGTGGCGCGAAGCGCGCAGTCCGCCTACGGGGCTGGGCGGGTCCGCGGTGCGAGACTGCACGGATGAGACTCTTCGCCGCCGTACTGCCACCCGGCGAGGCCATGGACGAACTCGGCCTCGCCGTAGATCGGTTGCGCGCTCTGCCCGGCGCGGAGGAGCTGCGCTGGACGGGGCGGGACGGGTGGCACTTCACGCTCGCCTTCATGGGCGAGGTCGACGACACGCGGGTTCCCGAACTGGAGCGCCGCATGGAGAGGGCCGCCGCCCGGCAGATGCCGTTCCCGCTCCGCCTCACCAGCGGCGGTCAGTTCGGCCGGCGCGTCCTGTGGGCGGGCGCCTCCGGCGGACTCGCCGAGATCCGCCGCCTCGCCGAACGCGCCGAGGCCGCCGCCCGCAAGTCCGGCATCCCCATGGACGAGCACCGCCGCTACACCCCGCACCTCACCGTGGCCCGCACCCGTACCGAGACCGAGCTCAAGCCGTACGTCGAGGCGCTGTACGCCTTCGAGGGCACCCAGTGGGAGGTGCGTGAACTCAGCCTCGTGCGTAGCAACCTCCACGCGGCGGACCTGCCGGGCGGCCCTCCCCGCTACGAGACGGTGGGCGCGTGGCCGCTGGGCGGAGCCCCTGCGCGGGGCGGGGGACCGCGCGGCGGTTAGGCTCGACGGGTGGACCCGAAGACCAGGAACCGGATCATGGCCGGTGTGCTTGTGCTGATGTTCGTCGTGATCGCGGTGGCGGCGGCTTCCGGCGGCTGACCCTCGGCCCCTCGGCCCCTCGGCCCCTCGGCCCCGCATTCCCACGCCGCGCCTGGCGGCGAGGAGACCGCCGGTGGCACACCCGAGCCGGGTGTGCCACCGGCGCTCTCCTTTCATCCGGTGCCGCGGTGCTGCGGTGCCACCGCGGCCGGCGGCGGTACGGCCCGGACGGCCGGTCCCGCGGCCACCACCCGGGTGGCGACACGGGACCGGGCCGCCGCGGACCCGGCGGCAGACGGTGCCGGCGCGGCGGCGTCCCGCCGTCCCGCAGGAGCAAGCGGCTACCAGGCGAACGCCTCGGGCGACGGCCCGGGACCGGGGAAGATCTCGTCGAGGCCGGTCAGGACCTCCTCCGAGAGCTCCAGCCCCACGGCGCGCACCGCCGAGTCGAGCTGCTCCTGCGTGCGCGGGCCGACGATGGGCCCGGTCACCCCGGGACGGGTCAGCAGCCAGGCGAGAGCCACCTCGCCGGGTGCCAGCCCGTGCTTGTCCAGCAGATCCTCGTACGCCTCGACCTGCGTCCGCACCGCGGCGTTCTCCAGAGCGCTCGCGGAACGGCCCAGCTTGGCGCGGGTGGCGTCCTCGCGGTGCTTGCGGACGACCCCGCCGAGCAGCCCGCCGCCCAGCGGCGACCAGGGGATGACCCCGAGGCCGTACTCCCGCGCGGCCGGGATGACCTCCATCTCCGCGCGGCGCTCGGCGAGGTTGTAGAGGCACTGCTCACTGACCAGGCCGAGACCGCCGCGCCGGGCGGCCGCCTCGTTGGCCTGCGCGATCTTGTAGCCGGGGAAGTTCGACGACCCGGCGTACAGGATCTTCCCCTGCTGCACGAGTACGTCCATGGCCTGCCAGATCTCCTCGAACGGCGTCCGCCGGTCGATGTGGTGGAACTGGTAGAGGTCGATGTAGTCGGTCCGCAGCCGCTTGAGGCTGGCGTCGACGGCCCGCCGGATGTTCACGGCGGACAGCCGGTCGTGATTGGGCCAGGCGTCCCCGTCCGGGCCCATGTTCCCGTACACCTTCGTCGCGAGGACGACCTTGTCGCGGCGTCCGTCGCCCTTGGCGAACCAGGAGCCGATGATCTCCTCCGTACGGCCCTTGTTCTCGCCCCAGCCGTACACATTTGCGGTATCGAAGAAGTTGATGCCCGCGCCGAGCGCGGCGTCCATGATCGCGTGCGAGTCGGCCTCGTCGGTGTGAGGCCCGAAGTTCATCGTGCCGAGGACCAGTCGGCTGACCTTGAGTCCGGTGCGTCCGAGCTGCGTGTACTTCATAGGGCCCCAGCCAACGCGTTGGAGTGCGCTCCACGCAAGGGGGCTCCCGGCCGCCCGGGTGTTCCGGCGCGATCAGTCGCGGGGGAACTCGTCCGTCCTGAGGACGAGGCCGACGGGCGTGGCGGTCAGGTCGACGTCCGTCCCGAAGGGGACCTTCGCCTCCGCGGCGTACTCGCCGTCCTTGGGCTGGGTGAACACGTGGCACCTGCCCTGGTACGGGTCCGCGATCAGATACACCGGGACCTCGGCCTCCGCGTACGCCGCCTTCTTCGGGCCGTAGTCGTTCATACCGGTCCGCTTGGAGACCACCTCCGCGACGAACACGACGTCGGCGCAGTTCCAGAGCCCCTTCTCGTTCCTGGTGGCGCCTTCGGCCACCAGCGTCACGTCGGAGGCGAAGCCGTTCAGATGCCCCGGATAGTCGATGCGGACATCGGACTTGATGCGCTTCCTGGGGTGCTTGGCCCGCAGCTGGTCGTAGACGGCTGCGATGATCTCCCAGTGGGTGTCCCGCTGCGGCGCCATGAAGATGTTGCCCCCGACGATCTCGGTCTTGTATCCCTCGGGGACGGGCATCTTCTCGAGCCACTCGAACATCTCGTCGAGAGTGGGCTCGTTGTCGCTGTCGGCCATCTCGATCCTGTCGGTCTCTGCGACGGTCATCGTGGCACTCCTCCACGGCCGGCGCTCGTCGCGCACAGCCGCGCGGTACAACGATACGCACGGTGACCGGGTCACGTAGGCAGTCAGGCCATGGCGTCGGCGGCGTGGGTGAGGAAGGCCGACCAGGCGGAGGGGGAGAGGGCGAGGCCGGGGCGCGCGGTGTCCTTCGAGTCGCGGACGTGGACGGCGGGGGAGCGGGTGCCGCTGTGGGGGGATGGCGCGGCGAAGGCGACCTCGACGCAGGCGCCGCCCTGGTCGCCGCTGTAGCTGCTCTTGAACCAGTCGAGGTCGTTGCTCACAGTTCTCGTGCCACCTGTCCGATGAGATTGGCGGAGTCTTCGGGGCTCAGGGCCTGGGCCCGCAGGATGCCATAGCGTGCGAACACATCACCTACGTCCGGCTGTTCGCTGAGAAAGTATCGGCCGCCCTGCCCTTCGACGTACACGAGCTGACTGCGGCGCTTCGCCGTTTCCAACAGGATGAAAGGCCCGTTCAGCCCTGCGTGCGTCCGCCTGTCCTCCGGCATGACCTGAATCTCGACATGGCGCAACTGTCCGATGTCGAGGATGTTCAGCAGGTTCTCCCTGAGCACCGCCGGTCCGCCGATGGGCCTGGTGAGTGCGGCCTTCTCCAGGACGAAGCTGACGACAGGAGCCGGTTTGTTCCGGAACACGCTCTGGCGGGTCAGCCGTGCGGACACGGCCGCCTCGATCTGCTCCTCTTCCAGCGACGGACACGCGCAGCCGAACACGGCGCGGGCGTATGCCTCGGTCTGGAGGAGCCCGGGGATCACATGAGTCTCGTACCAGTGGATCCCGGCTGCCGTGGCCTCCTCCGCCAGGTAGTCCTCGAACCATGCCGGAACCCCGCTCGCCGTCAGCTCCTGGGCGACCTCCAGCAGTGCGCCCTGTGCACCGAGTGCGTCGTCGGCGATGGCGACGAAGTCGCCCTTGGGGCGGCGTTCGCCGCGCTCGATCATGGCGACCTGGGACTTGGAGTACCGGGTGTGCCGGCCCAGAACCTCCTGCGACATCTTGGCGCGTTCGCGATGGAAACGAAGGAGTCGGCCGAAGGCCTTCGCCGCGCCCTGGCCCGTCCGGCCCGCCTGTTCACCCGAGTTCACGTCCCGCCCTCCCCAGTGCACGACCTGGCACGGACCCCTTGTGGTGCTGGTCACACTAGCCACGGCTCGGCAAGGCTGGGGGCATGAAGCAGCGAAATTCACCGGGACCGGTGCCTGCCTGGGTCCCGGCGTCCGGGCACGCCCTGCGCCACGCGGGGGTCCACTTCGACGCCGTACGGATCGGCGGGATCCTCGGCGAGCAAGTGGCTTACGAGATCATGCAGTTCACGGACTTCCGGGCGGGGCCGATCGTGCGGGAGGTGGTGGGGCCGCAGAACTACTACTTCCTGTTGCCGCCGCAAACCGTCGCCGAGTACCGGTGGCCCGCCGGGGCGCGGGCACTGACCCGGCACTCGCGGAGCGAGGCGTTCGTCGGCGTCCCCGCGCTGGACGGGTTCACCTGGCCGCTGGGGTGGCGGTCGCTTCCGACGCAGGAGGACCCGTTCGTGGACCCGGGGCTGCTGAACGAGCTGGCTGGGCGGGTGGCGGGGACGCCGGAGGCTACGCGGGGGCGTAGGTGAGGCAATCGACCTCGTCCTGGAGGTAGCCGACGGAGATGCCGGGGGCGTGGCACTCGAGGCTGGAGTTGTGGCGGCAGTCGGCCATCTTGCAGGCGCCGACGTGCCCGGTGGCTGAGGGCTCGCCGCCCTTGGGGGGAGAGGGGCAGAAGGTGTCGCAGTGGGGGTGGTGGGCGTCCCCCACGGTGATGGCCAGAGCGTGGCAGGCGCGGTCGTTGTTGTACGCGCAGTTCTCCACGGCGCACTCGTTGATGACGGGCATCTGAACGGCGGACGTCCCCATGACCGGGTCCTTTCGTCGGCGTCTCGCCCCCCACTGTCCGGCCCGCCTCCCGCCGGGGCACCCCGGCGTGGGCCGAACGGGTGTCCCGGGCAGGGTGTGCCGTGATCCTTCGCGGCGCACGCCGGGTGCGGTGGCGGCCAGTCGCCGGGACGTCTACCGCGGCGTGTGAAGGTGCTCGTACAGCGCGCCCAGGCCCCACGCCTGGTGCATCGCGTCGGCGAAGGCGGCCGCCAGTTTGTGCTCGCCGCTGGGGCTGGGGTGGGTCCCGTCGTACGTGTCGGCGCGCAGGTCGTACGTGTCGGGGCGGGAGGCCAGGAGGAGCGGGGAGGCCGGGGTGGAGAGGTCGGCGACCGCCTTGGCGAGGAGTTCGTTGAAGCGGGTGCACTCGGCGGCGAAGGGCGGGTCGTTCTCGGCGCGGGTGTTGTGGATGACGGGGAGCATGACCATGCGGATGGCGGGACGGGCCTCGCGGGCGGCGCGGACGAAGGCGCCGACGTTCTCGGCGGTCTGCTGGGCGTTTGTGTAGAAGCCGAGGTCGATCAGGCCCAGCGAGACGAGGAGGAGGTCCGCCTTCGTCCTCCGGACGGTCTCGCCGATCAGCGGCGCCATGTGGCACCAGCCCTCTCCCCAGCCGGCGAGGTGGGCGCGGGCGCGCTCGGGAAACGACGGGTCGCCGTAGGTGTGCGAGACGGGCGCCTCCGCCTGCTTGTCGTACAGCTCGGTGCGGGGGCCGACGATGCGGAAGGGACCGCCGTACGTCGCAGAGAGGTGTTGCCACATGCGGAAGCGCCAGGTGTAGTCGCCGGCGCTGCCGATGGTCATGGAGTCGCCGACGAACATCACGCGCATTCGCCCATGATTACCGGTCGGTAGCGGGTGGGTGCAAGTGGCAGTCTTGGTGCATGCGTGCACGGGTGTGGGTGTCATGGGCGGTGGCCTGGGGGTTCGTACTCGCCGGGACCGGGGGGTTCGCCGGGGGCGGAGCGGCGTACGCGGCCGGCGACGGGGGGTTCACGATCAAGGATCCGCGCATCACGGAGTCCAGCGGGCTCGCCGCGTCGCGCGCGCACCCGGGGATCTACTGGACGCACAACGACAGCGACGACGGGGCGTACATCTACGCCGTCGACTCCGGGACCGGCGGGACCGTCGCCCGCATCGCCCTCCAGGGTGTCGGCACGGCCCGGGACGTCGAGGCCATCTCGATCGGCCCGGACGGCAACATCTACGTCGGTGACATAGGCGACAACCTGGACGGCTCCTGGGAACACGTCTGGATCTACCGCATCCCCGAGCCGAAGACCCTCGCCGACGCCACGGTCCGCGCCACGCAGTTCACGGTCCGCTACGAGGACGGGCCGCGCAACGCGGAGGCGCTGATGGTGCACCCGAAGACCGGGCGCGTCTACATCGCGACCAAGAGCGAGGACGGCAAGGGCGGAATCTACGAGGGGCCGGCGGAGCTCGGCGCCGGGGACGCCGGCAACACCTTCACCCGGGTCGGCGACACCAACGGACTGGAGGTCACGGACGGGGCCTTCTCGCCGGACGGCACGCGGCTGGTGCTTCGGGGCTACTTCGGGGGCGAGGAGTACTTCTGGGCGGACGGCAGGCTCGGCAAGGAGATCGGCGACCCCAAGGTCCCGGTGAGTTTCTCCCACCCCCAGGGCGAGTCCGTGACCTTCACCCCCGACGGGCGCGCCCTGATGTTCGGCTCAGAGGGCGCCGACTCCCCGGTCGAACGGGTCGAGCTGTCCGGCACCTATCTGCCCGACTCCGTGA
>NZ_JAAAXQ010000809.1 GCF_009916105.1 Streptomyces sp. GC420
GGCATCGCGGGGGGTATGGGGCCCGCCGGGGGTACGGAGGTCGTGCGGAACACCCGATCACCCGGCCATGCAGGCGGTCAGTGTCGCTCCGTCGGCGGGATCGATCAGGATGAACGATCCGGTGCGGCGAACCCGCGCGTACGGATCGAGGGCCAGCGGCTCCGCGGTGCGCAGCGTGACGCGGCCCAGGTCGTTGGCGGCCAGCTCCGTGACCCCGTGCAGCTCCCTGACGATCGCCTTCACGGTGCGCGTGGTGTGCTTGAGCAGCACCCGGTCCCCGGCCCTCAGCGGACGGTCGTGCAGATGGCAGGCGGCCGCCTCGACGTCCTGCGTGGTGGCGGGGGCCGCTGCGGTCGGCGCGATCAGGTCGCCGCGGGAGATGTCCAGGTCGTCGGCGAGCCGCACCGTGACCGACTGCGGCGCGCGTGCCACGTCCACGGCGTCGCCGAGCGCGTCGATGCCGGTGACGGTGCTCGTACGGCCCGAGGGCAGCACGGTCACCGCGTCGCCGACGCGCAGCAGGCCGGAGACCAGCTGTCCCGCGTACCCGCGGTGGCCGCCGTGCCGGATGACGTACTGCACGGGGAAGCGAGAGGGCTCGGAGCCCGGATTCCCCGAACCGGTTCCCGTCCCCGTCCCCGTCCCCGTGCCCGAACCCGTCCCCGTGCCGTCCCCGTAGCCGGAGTCCACGGGGACGGCACGGGGACGGGTTCGGGC
>NZ_JAAAXQ010000810.1 GCF_009916105.1 Streptomyces sp. GC420
GTTCCCATGCCCCGAGTCCCCCGCCGGGGGCACCACCAAAATGGGCCCTGACCTGTAGAAACGGGGGTCACGGCTCAATTGGGAGTGCTCAGCAGGCCCGGTGGCAGGGCCAGTTGCCGGGCTTCGTGCCAGACCCGGTCGTACGTACCGAAGGCGAGGACGCCACCGCGTTCGTCGAAGAACAGCCGCCCACCATCAGCGGTACCGAAGGTACGGGCGCTCTCCCGCCGCAGCGCCACCGGTTCGGGCGGCAGCGGCACCGGCACGGGGCGGGTATCCCCCGGCGGGCGGCCCCTCGGGTCACCGGGTCGTCGATCGGTCGGGCGTCCGCCGTAGGAAAACTCATCGCGGCCGGCCCCAAGACCGTACTCGGGAATCTGGGCAGAGGCTCGATCCGCCGGGATGCTCGGAGTGAACGGGATGCTCAGTGCAACCCCGGTTGTTCGGTGCCGGAGACCGCAAAGGGGAGCTATGGCCATGAAGGCGATCGTTCAGGATGCGTACGGGTCGGAAGATCTCCTGGACCTGCGTGACATCGACCGCCCCGTACAGGGCGACGACGAGGTGCTCGTCGAGGTACGTGCCGCCGGTGTGGGGCCCGAAGTGTGGCACCTGATGACAGGCAAGCCGTACGTGGCCCGGGTCGCCCTCGGACTTGGCAGGCCCAAGAACCCCGTCCGCGGCTGGGACGGGGTTCTTGGG
>NZ_JAAAXQ010000811.1 GCF_009916105.1 Streptomyces sp. GC420
CGAGAACCCCGCCCAGGTTGTAGCCCACCGCCGCCCCCGTGCAGCGCACCCGTGGCTCGTACAACTCCGGCAGATACGCGCCCAGTACGGCGAACATCGTGATGAACGCCAGCAGCCCGACGACGAACCCCAGGAACATCAGCAGCGGCTCGGCCGTGCGCAGCAGCGCCACCATGGGAAACATCCACAGCGCCGCCGCCGCGCACCCGGTCAGGCACAGCGGCCGCCGCCCGTAGCGGTCGCCGAGCATCGCCATCAGCGGTGTGGCCGCGCCCTTGACGGCGACGGCCGCCATCACGCAGCCGAGCATCACAGTGCGGCTCACCCCCAGCCGCTCCGTGGCGTAGGCGAGCGACCATGTGGTCACGGCGTAGAAGAGCGCGTACCCGACGGCCAGCGCCCCCGCGGTGAGCAGCAGCAGCCGCCAGTGCCCCCGCACCACCTCCGCCAGCGGCACCCGGGCCCGCTCGCCCCGCTCCGCCAGTTCCCGGAAGTGCGGGGTCTCCGCCAGCGAGGAGCGCAGCAGCAGCCCGCCCACAGCGAGCACCCCCGCCACCCAGAACGGCACCCGCCAGCCCCATTCCAGGAACCGGGTGTCGTCAAGACCGGCCGACAGCGCCAGCATCACGCCGTTGGCCAGCAGGAATCCGATCGACGGGCCCGCCTGCGGGAAACTCGCCCACAGGCCCCTGC
>NZ_JAAAXQ010000812.1 GCF_009916105.1 Streptomyces sp. GC420
GGGCGTGGGGATACCCGCGGGCCGCAGGGGAAGACCGAGACGCACCGGGACGCCCGGCGAGTACAGCACGCTCGCGGGCGCACCCGACGGCGCGGGCAGCCCCGCGGCCGTGATCAGGTCCTCCTCGCACTCGACGAGTTCGGCCCGGTGCAGCGGCCAGCGCGGGTGTTCGTTCGGCAGATAGGCCGCACCGCCGAAGAAGGCGTTGTGCATGCCCCAGCGGGCCGTCAGGAAGTGTTCGAGGCCGGTGGGTTCGGCGATGGGTTCGCCCTTCCGCACGGTGATACGGCTGTGCGCGCGGCGCGGCCCGGGCCAGCGCCGCGAGCTGAGGTAGCGGACCGTGTCGCCCTGGGTCCTGACGCTCATGCGGGACCACACGTACGGCAGGTTGAACAGCGTGCGCCCCATCACCACCGGTATGAGACGGGCCGCGTCCATCGAGCTGAACACGACTCCCCGCCGTCCCCGCCCGTCCACGGAGTACAGGCGTACGTTCGTCTCGGGGAAGCTGCCCAGATAAGGGATCCCGGGCAGCCGCAGCCAGCCGACCCGGTCCATGCGGAAGGCCACCAGACCGACGTAGGTGGCACCCTCGAAGGTGTCGGGGACCGTACCGGCCGGGAGGAGCCGCGCCACGGCGGAGGGGTCCACGGCCCAGTGCAGGAAAGCCAGGTCGCGCCACCAC
>NZ_JAAAXQ010000813.1 GCF_009916105.1 Streptomyces sp. GC420
CCACCCAGCTGCCGCCACCGCTTCAACCAGTCACCCGCGATGTCGTCCTCGCCAGCGCCGGCGGCATCATGCCCCGCCGCGCCACCGTCACCGGCCTCGCCGTCCCGGTCGGCCTCGCCCTGCCCGCACTGCTCACCCCGCGAGCAGGCGAACACCCCTCCGTCACCGGATGGCGACCCGGCCTCCGCCTGGCCGTGGCGTGCGTGGCCCAGCAGCGCGTCTACCCCGCCCTGACCACCGACGGCCAGGGCTACTGGCGCATCGGTCCGATCACCGAGCCGCTGCGCACCGCCGTCACCGAGGCCGCCGCCCGGATGGCCCCCGAAGGACACTGCCTCCTCGCCGGCCACAGCCCCCTGCGCGTCCCGGCGCCCGAGAACGCCCTCTGGCCCCTGCTCGACGCCGTCGCCGACGCGATGGTCCGAACCCCTGGTACCGCTTCCCTCCTGGGACCCGGCCCGTTCACCAGCACCCCGGCCCCCGACACCGAGCCCAGCGCAGAGCTGTGGGCCTGGGCCGACGCGATCGAGGACGCCGCCGACCCCTGCCCCGCTCCCCGCCTCACGCTGCGCATCAAGGAACCCGAGAACACCGAGCACGCCCCCACCGCCCAAGCCGTCCTGCACCTGACCGCCGACGACCAGGACGAACCCGTGCCGGCGAGCAGCTGTCTCTTATACA
>NZ_JAAAXQ010000814.1 GCF_009916105.1 Streptomyces sp. GC420
GCAATCAGTGGAGGGTCAGGGCCTCGACGCGTACGTCACGAAGTCCGCCCACGCGTTTGCCGTGAGCGCGAGCTGAGGGCCGCCGAGGTTCTTGGAGTCGCGAACGTGGACGGTGCCGGATCAGCCGGTCAGCAGCGAGGCGGGCAGCAGGACCGTGCCGGCGCAGAAGGCGATCAGCCCGTACCGGATCCACTGGTGCTTGCGCGCGGCGATCCGGCTGCTCTCGGCGAGGGCCGCCATGAGACCGGCGGCGGGGTCGCGTTCGGTGTCGGCGAGCGCCGCCTCCAGTCGGCCCAGCCGGGCGGCCCGCTGGATGTCCCCGAAGAACGACAGGGGCTGTCCGGGGGCCCAGGTCCCGGCCCGGTAGCGGGGCAGCACGGCTAGGAGGAGCGCGAACAGGGAGAACGCGAGGGAGGCGATCCCGGCCCACCACAGGGCGGTGCCGGTCCGGGAGAGCGAGTCGGGGCTCCAGTTTCTCCCGGCGAGGAGGCCGCTGCCCACGCCCGCCGTCATGCCGAGCGCGGCCACCAGCACGGACGCCTTGCCGTCGGCGCGCGCTATCTCGGTGCGCAGGTCGGAGAGGAGGCGTTCGCAGAGCCTCACCCGGCCGTCGGAGGTGTGGCCGCCGTTCCCCGGAGTGCCCGGGGGATCGGTGTGCTGGGCGGGGTC
>NZ_JAAAXQ010000815.1 GCF_009916105.1 Streptomyces sp. GC420
CCACCGCGCCCGGCGTCCCGTCCGCGCCGGACGTCCCGTCCGCGGCGTCCGGCGGCTCCTCCTCCGCGCCGGGGCCCTCCGGCCGCCGTACTCCGCCGCCCGCCGCAAGCTCCTTGCGGACCCGCAGCCAGACCTCCGCCACGGCCGGCCCGCAGCCGCAGGCCCGGACGAACACGGAGACCAGTTCCTCGCGGGGAAGGGTGTCGCGGGAGAGCATGTTGGCCACTGTGCTGCGCGGCAGCACCTCGCCCATCGCCTCGGCGCGCGCGGTGAGTTCCCGGTAGGTCAGCGCGGACCAGTACTTCAGTTCCTGCAGCCGCTCCGCGAACTCGGCGGCGTTGCGCACCCGCTCCGGGTCGGGAGCACCGTCGGTGATCCTCATCAAGCCCCTCCCACCTCCTCCGGGACATACCTGGGACATGTTCCCGGACAGGCCAGAGCCTTGTGGACGGCGCGCTCGCGATCAAGAGTGATCCTCGCCAACCGGCGAACGGCCGAGGCGCGAACGGAAGCGGCCCCGAACTCACACGGGGGTTGTGAACAGGTGGTGATGCACTGAGTGTGAGTGAGTTCTGGGTCGTGTGAGTGAGTCTGCGGGTGGTCGTGGGAGCGCTGAGCGGGGGTGAACGGGGGTTCTTGTCTCGTATGCGTGATCTTGGCC
>NZ_JAAAXQ010000816.1 GCF_009916105.1 Streptomyces sp. GC420
CCGTCGCCCCCTCGACCCCCCGGGCCCGGCGGCGGCCTGACCGGGCCGGCGTGCGCGCAGCGGTGCGCCCGAGGACGCCCGCCACGGCGCGCCGCGCCCGGTGGTGGCCGAGTGGCGCCGGGCAGTGCCCTGTACTCCGGTGCGGGTACGGCGTCGGAGCCGTGGGCCCACCGACGGGAACGCGGGGACTGCCGCGTCGCACCGCCGGGCAACGAGGTGTCCGCCGGCCCGCCGACGCCCGCTCGCCCCCCGGGCCGACGCGGCGCGGGCCAACGGGCCGACGGGCCGGACATCGCGCCCGGGCCGTGTCTCGGGGCCCGGCGCCGTCCGCCCGCCCCGGCCGGGCGGGGGCCGTACCGGGCCCGGTACGGCCGCCGGAGCGGGGCCGGAGAGGGACGCCGTCCCGGGTCCCGGGGGCACGCGGCGGCCGGGGCGCAGGCCCGCTGCGCGGCGGTGGCCCGGGACGGGCGTCCCAACACCTGGCCACGGCCACGCCCGCGCGCGGGACTCAGTACGCTTGCGTACATGTACGGCTACGACCAGAACATGGGCGCCCAGCAGCAGTACACCGCCACGACCATGCAGCCGCCGCCTCAGGGGCAGCAGATGCCCGGCGCCGGGGGCTACGGTCAGCAGCCGCTCTACCCCGAGCCCT
>NZ_JAAAXQ010000817.1 GCF_009916105.1 Streptomyces sp. GC420
GGGCTCCGCGACGCCGGCCGGTGGCGGTGGGCCCGTGCCGCTTCCGGAGCCGAAGCGGCTGGGCGTGCTGTCCAGGCTGGCGCCCGAGCCCATGAAGGTGGTGCTGAACTGGGGCCGCCGCTACAGCCTGTGGGTCTTCAACTTCGGGCTCGCGTGCTGCGCGATCGAGTTCATCGCGGCCTCGATGGCCCGCCACGACTTCATCCGGCTCGGCGTCATCCCCTTCGCGCCCGGCCCGCGCCAGGCCGACCTGATGGTCGTCTCCGGGACCGTGACGGACAAGATGGCGCCCGCCGTCAAGCGGCTGTACGAGCAGATGCCCGAGCCGAAGTACGTCATCT
Organism: Streptomyces sp. GC420; assembly: GCF_009916105.1. Lineage (GTDB taxonomy): Bacteria > Actinomycetota > Actinomycetes > Streptomycetales > Streptomycetaceae > Streptomyces. The sequence goes on from NZ_JAAAXQ010000817.1 coordinate 342, forward strand.
CGTTCGGGGCCTGCTCCAACTGCGGCGGTCCCTACTGGGACTCGTACTCCGTCACCAAGGGCGTGGACCAGATCATTCCGGTGGACGTGTACGTGCCGGGCTGCCCGCCGCGGCCCGAGGCGCTGCTGCAGGGAATCCTCAAGCTCCAGGAGAAGATCGCACGCGAGTCGCTGGGCGAGCGGTACGGAGTCACCGGGCCGAGGGCTTCCGCGGCCGCCCTCCGCAGCGGCCTGGTCACTCCGCCGGCGGCGCCGTCCGCGCCGGAAACCGGCGCACGGGGGGAGGCGGACCGGTGACCGACCCCACCCC
>NZ_JAAAXQ010000081.1 GCF_009916105.1 Streptomyces sp. GC420
GGGCTGTCCCCCGGGGGGTGGGGTGGCTCCAGAGCGTCGAGCACGGCCTGCGCGACCTCTTCCGGAGTGTGGTCGTTCGTGTCGACGACGGCGCGGGCCACCTCCGTGTAGAGGGGCCTGCGCGCGTCCATCAGGGTGCGCCACTGCTGGCGCGGATTCACGGCGAGCAGCGGGCGCGCGGTGTTCATCCCCACCCGCTTGACGGCCTCGGCGACGTCCACGTCGAGGAACACGACGGGGCGGCCGGCGAGCAGCGCCCGGGTGGAGGCGTCCAGGATCGCGCCGCCGCCGAGGGCGAGTACGCCGTCGTGCTCGGCGATCGCGCGGGCGACGGCCTCGCGTTCCATCTGCCGGAAGGCCGCCTCGCCGTCGTCGACGAAGATGTCCGAGATCTGGCGGCCCTCGGCCGCGACGATGTCTGCGTCGGTGTCCCGGTAGGTCAGGCCGAGGTGCTCGGCGAGGAGCGCGCCGACGGTGGACTTCCCGACCCCCATCGGGCCGACCAGGATGATCCTCGGGCCGGTGCTCATCGGATCCGCAGGTTCTCGAGGTAGGACGTGACATTGCGGCGGGTCTCGGTCACGCTGTCGCCGCCGAACTTCTCCGCGACCGCGTCCGCGAGGACCAGCGCGACCATGGCCTCGGCCACGATCCCGGCCGCCGGCACCGCGCACACGTCCGAGCGCTGGTGGTGGGCCTGCGCCGCCTCGCCGGTCTCGACGTCGACGGTCCGCAGCGCCCGCGGCACGGTCGCGATGGGCTTCATCGCGGCCCTTACGCGCAGCAGTTCGCCCGTGGACAGGCCGCCCTCGGTGCCGCCGGAGCGCCCGGAGGCGCGCCTGATGCCGTCGGGGGTCGCCAGGATCTCGTCGTGCGCCTTCGAGCCGGGCACCCGGGCCAGGTCGAAGCCGTCGCCGACCTCCACGCCCTTGATCGCCTGGATGCCCATCAGGGCGGCCGCCAGCCGGGCGTCCAGCCTGCGGTCCCAGTGGACGTGCGAGCCCAGCCCCACCGGCACGTCGTACGCCAGCACCTCGACCACACCCCCGAGGGTGTCGCCGTCCTTGTGGGCCTGGTCGATCTCCGCGACCATCGCCTTCGACGCGTCGGCGTCGAGGCAGCGCACCGGATCGGCGTCGAGCCTCTCGACGTCCGCGGGCGTGGGGTACACGCCGTAGGGGGCCTTGGCCGAGGCGAGTTCCACGACGTGCGAGACGATCTCGATGCCCGTGGTCTCCTTCAGGTACGACCGCGCGACCGCGCCCAGCGCCACCCGCGCCGCCGTCTCCCGGGCGGAGGCCCGCTCGAGGATCGGCCGGGCCTCGTCGAAGCCGTACTTCTGCATGCCCGCGAGGTCGGCGTGGCCGGGGCGGGGCCGGGTCAGCGGCGCGTTGCGCGCCAGCTGGGCCAGCTCGTCCGGGTCCACCGGGTCGGCGGCCATGACCTTCTCCCACTTCGGCCACTCGGTGTTGCCGACCATGACCGCCACCGGCGAACCCATGGTGAGCCCGTGCCGCACGCCGCCCAGGAAGGTGACCTCGTCGCGCTCGAACTTCATCCGCGCGCCGCGACCGTAACCGAGCCGCCGCCTGGCCAGGTGGTCCGCCACCATCTCGGTGGTGATCGGCACGCCGGCGGGCAGACCCTCCAGCGTCGCCACAAGTGCGGGTCCGTGGGACTCCCCCGCGGTCAGCCAACGCAACTTGCTCAACGGTGCTCCTCAAACTCGCGGCTCGGACTGCGACGGCGCGGCCTCCCGACCTGGTGCGAGGCCCGGGCCCGCCTGCTTACGATCCTCCCACGTCCGCGAGCCCCGTCTCTTCGCCGGTCCAGCACGTGGACGGGGGGGGGGTGACGGGCGGTGACGGTGAACCGGACCGGCTCGTGCCGCCCCCTCGCACCGGTCGCCGGCCCCCGCGAGGGTATGGCGGGGGACCTAGTGCCGCGTCGGTCGGGGTTTGCCCGCTGAGGAGCGGCGTCCGGTGCCGGGGGCACCTCCCGCCGGAGGCAGGGGGAGCATCGCAAGGCGGCCGGAAGCCCTCGTAGTGGGCCTGCTCGGGCATTCGGCCAACGCAGCGTGGGCGTACCCCCCGCGCCCGGAGGGCTGCGGGCGAGTGCCGTGCAGGGCGTCGCGACGGGGCGAACCTCGGCCGACGCGGCACTAGCGGGGGGCCTCGCGTGCGGCGAGCGCCTCTTCCCCGGCGCTCCTCATGGCGTCCAGGGGTGCGGGAGAGCGGCCCGTCATCTGCTCGACCTGGAGCACCGCCTGGTGGACGAGCAGGTCGAGGCCGCCGACCACGGCGCCGCCGCGGTTGCTCCACGCGGCGGCCAGCGCGGTCGGCCAGGGCTCGTACAGGACGTCGAACAGGGTGCCGGGCCGCTCGGGAACAGCTTCCGCCAGGGCGTCCGTCGTCCCGGCGGGGGTCGTGGCCACGACGAGGGGGGCGCCGAACGCCCGTGCCGCGTCCGTCCAGTCCGCGACGACGACGTCGACCCCGAGGCGGGCGCCCCATCTGCGCATCTCGTCGGCGCGGGCTTGGCTGCGCACGTAGGTGGTGACCGGGCCGTCGCAGATGCGGGAGAGGGCGGCGAGCGCGGAGGAGGCGGTGGCTCCGGCGCCGAGGACGGCCGCGGACTCCAGCTTGTCCACCCCGCGCTCACGCAGCGCCGCGATCATCCCCGGAATGTCGGTGTTGTCGCCGAGCCGCCGGCCGTCCTCGGTGAGAACGACCGTGTTGACCGCCTCGACGGAGGCCGCGGTGTCGCTGATCTCGTCCACCAGCGGTATGACGGCCCGCTTGAGCGGCATGGTCAGCGAGAGCCCCGCCCACGAGGCGTCGAGCTTCTCGAGGAAGGCCGGCAGCCCGGCCTCGTCGACCTCGAAGCGGTCGTACGACCAGCCGGTGAGCCCGAGGGCCCGGTACGCGGCGCGGTGCAGCACGGGGGAAAGGGAGTGGGCGATCGGTGAGCCGAGGACGGCTGCCCTCCGGGCCGTAGTTCCGTTACCCGCCGCTTCGTTGCCGTGCATTGAATTCCTCGACCAGTTTGTTGTGTTCTTGCAGCGTCTTGGCGAACTGCGTCTTGTCGCCGTCCACGGAGACGAAGTACATCCAGGCACCCTTGTCCGGTTTCATGGCCGCTTCCAGAGCGACCTTGCCCGGATTGTCGATCGGGCCCGGCGGCAACCCCCTGTAGAAGTAGGTGTTGTAGGGGTCGTCGAAGTTACGGATCTCGCTCGTCGCGATATTGATTTCGCTCTGGTTCTTCAGGTAATTGAAGGCCGAGTCGAATTCCAGCTTCTGGTTGGTGTCGGTGTTCGTGGGTTTGAGACGGTTGTAGATGACGGAAGCCATCTTCCGGTAGTCGTCGTGCGTCTTCCCCTCCGCCTGCACCAGGCTGGCGACGGTGATGACCTGCAGTGGTGAAGTCAGGCCCAGCTCCTCGGCCTTGGCCTCGAGGTCGTAGGCGCTGTATTCCTTGTTCGCCCTGGCGACCATTTCTTTCAGGACGTCCTTGGGCTTCTTCTCCTCCGTGACGCTGTACGCGGCCGGGAAGAGGAACCCCTCCAGCGGGTCCTTTATATCCGGGTCGTCGTTCGCCCAGTCCGGGAGGCCCAGGTTGTCGGCCTCCTTCTTGGCGACATCGGCGGTGGTCCCCTTTTTCAGGCCGAGGCGCTTGTCGATGAGTTCGTAGACCTGAACGTTTCGCCGGCCCTCCGCCACGATGAAGTTGCTCAGGCTGCTCGGGTCGAGCATGAGCTCGATGGCGGCGCTCGCGGACATCTCTTTCCTGAGGGTGTAGACGCCCGCCTGGATCGACTGGCTCTTGGAGTTGTCCTGGGCCGCGGACACGAAGGCGTCCACGCTCTTGACGACTCCCTTTTCCTTGAGGATCTGGCCTATGCCGTTCAGCGGGGTGTCGTCCGGGATCTCGACCGTCACGGTTCCGTTGCCGCTTCCCGCGAAATCCGGAGCGGCGCCGAAACGCCCCTGGTAGAACTGATAGCCGTAGTAGGCCACCCCGCCGACGCCGCCGACGAGAACCACGGCGACGATCAGGCAGGCCATGCCACTGCGGCCTTTCCTGGGCTCGCCGCCCCTGCCGCGGCCGTCCTCGCGCTGCTCACGGTCCGACCGGCGTCCGGAGCGCGGCTCGTCGTCCTCGCCGCCGTCATCGTCGTCGTGCGGGGGACGGCGGCGTCCACCGCGACTGCCGCTACGCGCGTCGTCCTCGGTACCCGCGAAGAACGGGTGCTCGGGTTCCTCCGCCGGAGAGTCCCAGTCCTGCTGTTCCTCCTGCCCCCCGTCCCGGCCGTACCCCTGGTCGTCCGGCTGCCGGCCCCGCGTGCCCGGGGGCTGCGGCGGCGGATAGGCGCCGGGGGTGCCGTAGTGGTCGGGCTGCTCGCCGCCGTAGCCCGCGCCGTGCTGCTGGACGTACGGGTCCCCGGGACCGTTGCCGTAGCCCGCGTCGGCCGCCTGGGCGCCGTTCCATGCGCCGGTGCCGCCGTCGCCGTAGTACTGCTGCTGCTGCTGGTACTGCTGCTGGTCGTACTGCCCCTGCTGGTACTGCTGCTGGTACTGCTGTTGCTGGTACTGCTGCTGGTACTGCTGCTGGTCGTACGACCCCTGCTGGTACTGCTGCTGGTCGTAGGGCTGCTGCCCGTACTGCTGCTGGTACTGCTGCTGGAGATACGGGTCCTGCCCGCCGTCGCCGTACTGCGCCTGTGCCTGTGCCTGCTCGGGGTACTGCTGCTGCGACTGCCCGGCGTAGGGATCCTGGCCGTCCGCGGCCTGCTGACCTCTCCACCCCTGGTCCCCGTACAACGGGTCCTCTGGGTGCCACGGTTCGGAGCCGGGGCCCCGGCCATAATCAGTCATCTTGCCCCTAGAGCCGCGAGGCGACGGCTGCAGAGCGCCTGTGGCACGGCATCCGGTCCGCCTCTCCTGCTGTGTGCGAGCTGTTCGAACACTGGCACATGCGCGGAACGTTACCGTACCGCGATCAGACAACCGGATCGATGCACTCCCCTGGGGGACTTCCAGACGCCCGTTCGGCCTCAAGTGCGTGTTGAAGGATGATCACGGCTGCCGCCTGGTCGATGACCGAGCGGCCCTTCTTCGTCCTCACGCCGGAGGCGCGGAGCCCCTGGGCAGCCGTGACCGTGGTCATCCTTTCGTCGACCAGCCGTACGGGTACCGGTGCGATCTGGCCCGCGAGCCGCTGCGCGAAGGCCCTGACCTTCGCCGCGGCCGGACCTTCCGCGCCGCTCAGCGAGCGCGGCAGGCCGACCAGCACCTCGACGGGTTCGTACTCCGCGACGAGCGCCGCGAGGCGCCGCAGGGCCGCCGGGACATCACGTCCCGGCACTGTCTCCACGGGTGTGGCGAGGACCCCGTCGGGGTCGCACGAGGCGACCCCGATGCGGGCGTCCCCGACATCGACGGCGAGGCGTCTGCCCCGCCGCATCAGGCGGTTTCCGCGACGAGACGCTCGACGGCGGCCACGGCGTCACCGATGGCGGCCGGGTTCTGCCCGCCGCCCTGGGCGACGTCCGGCTTGCCGCCGCCGCCGCCGCCGAGGGTCTTGGCGGCGGCGCGGACCAGCTCGCCCGCCTTGAGACCGCGTTCGCGGGCGGCCTCGTTGGTGGCGATGACGGTCAGCGGCTTGCCGCCCACGGCGGTGAACAGGGCGACGACGGCGGGACGGCCGCCGGGGATACGGCCGCGCACGTCGAGGACGAGCCTGCGCAGGTCGTCGGCGGTGGTGCCGTCCGGCACCTGTCCGGTGACCAGGGCGATGCCCCCGACGTCGCGGGCGCTCTCGGCGAGACCGGCGGCCGCGGCGAGGACCTTCTCGGCGCGGAACTTCTCAATCTCCTTCTCGGCGTCCCTGAGCTTGGCGAGCATCCCGGAGATCTTCTCCGGGAGCTCCTCGGGACGGCCCTTGACCAGTTCCTGGAGCTGGGCGACGACGGTGTGCTCGCGGGCCAGGAAGTTGTAGGCGTCGACACCGACGAGGGCCTCGATACGGCGCACGCCGGAGCCGATGGAGGACTCGCCGAGCAACTTCACCAGACCGAGCTGGGCGGTGTTGTGGACGTGCGTGCCGCCGCACAGCTCCTTGGAGAAGTCACCGATGGTGACGACACGGACCCGCTCGCCGTACTTCTCGCCGAACTCGGCGATGGCGCCCTGCTTCTTGGCCTCGTCGATGCTCATGATCTCGGCCTGGACGTCGAGCTCCCTGGTCAGCACCTCGTTGATCTTCTGCTCGACGTCGGTGAGCACGGTGCCGGGCACGGCGCTCGGCGAGCCGAAGTCGAAGCGGAAGCGGCCGGGCGAGTTCTCGGAGCCGGCCTGGGCGGCTGTGGGGCCGAGGGCGTCGCGCAGCGCCTGGTGGGTGAGGTGGGTGGCGCTGTGGGCGCGGGCGATGGCGCGGCGCCTGCGCACGTCGATGGCTGCGTGGGCCGAGGCACCCACGGTGACCTCGCCGACCTGCACCGAGCCCTTGTGCACGGAGACACCGGGCACGGGCTGCTGCACGTCGCGGACCTCCACGACGGCGCCGTTGTCGAGCCTGATGCGGCCGGTGTCGGCGAGCTGCCCGCCGCCCTCGGCGTAGAACGGGGTCCGGTCGAGAATGACCTCGACCTCGTCGCCCTCGGTGGCGGCGGGTGAGGGCACACCGTTGGCGAGCAGGCCGACGACGGTCGACTCGTTCTCGGTGAGCGTGTAGCCGGTGAACTCGGTGGAACCGGAGGCGTCGGCGATCTCACGGTAGGCGGAGAGGTCGGCGTGGCCGGTCTTCTTGGCCCTGGCGTCGGCCTTGGCGCGCTCCCGCTGCTCCTTCATCAGGCGGCGGAAGCCGTCCTCGTCCACGGAGAGGCCCTGTTCGGCGGCCATCTCCAGGGTGAGGTCGATGGGGAAGCCCCAGGTGTCGTGCAGCAGGAAGGCCTTGTCGCCGGGGAGCACCGAGGAGCCGGAGGCCTTGGTCTCGCCGACGGCGCTGTCGAGGACGTTCGTGCCGGCGTTGAGGGTCTTGAGGAAGCGGGCCTCCTCGGCAAGCGCGACGGTCTCGATGCGCCCCCGGTCGGTGACGAGCTCCGGGTACTGCTCCCCCATCGTGGCGATCACGACGTCGATCAGGTCCTTGACGACGGGGCCGGTGGCACCGAGGAGGCGCATGTTGCGGATGGCGCGGCGCATGATGCGGCGCAGGACGTAGCCGCGGCCCTCGTTGCCGGGGGTGACGCCGTCGCCGATGAGCATGACGGACGTGCGCATGTGGTCGGTGACCACGCGCAGCGAGACGTCGGAGTGCTTGGCGTCGCCGTAGCGGACACCGGTGAGTTCGGTGGCCTTGTCGATGACGGCCATGGAGGTGTCGATCTCGTACATGTTCTGCACGCCCTGCAGGATCATGGCGAGACGTTCGAGGCCGAGGCCGGTGTCGATGTTCTTCGACGGGAGCTCACCGAGGATCTCGAAGTCCTCCTTGGAGGTGCCCTCACCGCGCTCGTACTGCATGAAGACCAGGTTCCAGATCTCCACGTAGCGCTCGTCGTTGACGGCGGGGCCGCCCTCGGCGCCGAACTCGGGGCCGCGGTCGTAGTTGATCTCGGAGCAGGGTCCGCAGGGGCCGGGGACCCCCATGGACCAGTAGTTGTCCTTCTTGCCCAGGCGCTGGATGCGCTCGGCGGGCACGCCCACGACCTCGCGCCAGATGCGTTCGGCCTCGTCGTCCTCGAGGTAGACGGTGATCCACAGGCGGTCGGGGTCCAGCCCGTAACCGCCCTTGTCCTGGGGCGTGGTGAGCAGCTCCCAGGCGTACTTGATCGCGCCTTCCTTGAAGTAGTCCCCGAAGGAGAAGTTGCCGCACATCTGGAAGAAGGTGCCGTGGCGGGTGGTCTTGCCGACCTCTTCGATGTCCGGGGTGCGGACGCACTTCTGGACGCTGGTGGCACGCGGGAAGGGGGGCTTGACCTCGCCGAGGAAGTACGGCTTGAAGGGGACCATGCCGGCGGGGACGAGGAGCAGAGTCGGGTCGTCCGCGATGAGCGACGCCGAAGGGACGACGGCGTGCCCGCGCTCTTCGAAGAAGCTCAGCCAGCGGCGGCGGATTTCAGCCGACTCCATCAGTGGTCCTCATTCCGGTCGTGGTACGTGTCGTGGTGCTTGATCTCGAGGCGCTTGTTCTCGAGGCGCTTGTTCTCGAGGCGCTTGTTCTCGAGGGCGGCGAGCCTGCGCTGCGGCGGGAGTCCGGCGGGCCCGGGGGTGTTGAGCCCCAGCGCGTCGCCCAGTTGTTCCTCGCGCTCGGCCATGCCCGCCCTGACGTCGAGGGCGAAGTCCTTGAGCCGGTGGCCCGCCTCGATCGCCTTGTCGGCCGCCTGCGCGGCGAGACTCTCGGGGGTGAGCTGCTTCAGCTTGCGGTTGACCTTGGTGGTGGCCCAGACGCCGGCGGCTGCGCCCGCGGTGAACCAGAACGTGCGGCGGAACATCCGTGCTCAGTCCTTCGCTCCGCGGCCCCGCCGGCCGCCGCGCCGTGCCGAGGGCAGGGTGCGTCCGACGATCACCGTACGGCGGGTGGGTGCGGGCGCCGGCTCCTTGCGGCCGATCGCCCTGCGGACGCCGTACCCGAAGGCCGCGACCTTGACCAGCGGGCCGCCGAAGGTGGAGGCCACGGTGGTGGAGAGCGCGGAGGCGTTGGAGGTGACCTCCTGGACGTCGGAGGCGATCGCGTCGACCCGGTCGAGCTGGGTCTGCGCCGAGCGCACGGTCGCGGACGCCTCGGCGAGCAGCGGAACCGCCTGCTCCGAGACCTCGGCCACGAGCTTGGTGGTCGCCCTGAGCGTCTGCGCGAGCCTCACCAGCACCACGGCGAGGAACGACACGAGGATCGCCCAGAAGACGGCCACGAGGATCCCGGCCACCTCTCCACCGGACACGTTGCACCGCTCTTCCGAAATCGCTCTGAGGACGCCGTCCTGCCCGGACGGCGGATGAGATCCGAGCCTATCGCGCCCGGGCCCGCCACCCGAACCGCATTACCGGTGCCCGGGAGGGCAGTTGTCCCGGGCCTCCGCACGGTGCGCCCGCCGGCCGCCACGGCGCTCGGCCGCCGCGGACCGCGGGCGGCGCGGAGGTGCCGCGGGACGCGAGAGCCCGCCGGCTCCCCTCCGCTTCGGGCGGGGAGACGGCGGGCCGGTGGTGCGTGTGCTGCGGCCGGATCAGACGGGGCTGATCAGCGGGCGTAGTACTCGACGACGAGCTGCTCGTCGCAGATCACCGGGATCTCCTTGCGGTTGGGCTCCCGGTCCAGGCGGAAGGCCAGCGCCTTGAGGTTGACCTGCAGGTAGCGCGGGGTCTCACCCTCGGTGTCGTAGCCACCCTCACGGGCGACCTGGAAGGGGTGCTTCTCGCGGCTGCGCTCGCGGACCATCACCACGTCGTCCGGGGAGACGCGGAACGAGGGCTTGTCGACCTTGCGGCCGTTGACCTCGATGTGGCCGTGAACGACCATCTGGCGGGCCTGGTAGATCGTGCGGGCAAGGCCCGAACGAAGGACGAGCGCGTCCAGACGGCGCTCAAGCTCGACGATGAGGGCCTCGCCCGTCTTGCCGGTGACCTTCCGAGCGCGGTCATAGGCACGGGCCAGCTGGCGCTCGCTGATGTCGTACTGAGCGCGCAGCCGCTGCTTCTCGAGCAGACGGACCTTGTAGTCGCTGTTCTGCTTGCGGCCACGGCCGTGCTCACCCGGCGGGTACGGGCGGGCCTCGAAGTACTTCACGGCCTTGGGGGTCAGCGCGATGCCGAGCGCTCGCGACTTCTTGACCTTGGGACGCGACTGGTTCACGTGGAACGAACCTCCATGTAAGTTAGGTGAGCCTTACCTTAGTGCTTGTGCGACGAGGAGGACGTATGTCTCGACCTGGGATCCCCCTGTCCAGTGCCGGCCCCGCCACGGACGAATCCGCGCCGGGCAGCCCCGAACCGGGTCAGCCGCGTCCCATGGAAGGCACTCGACAGCCCACCGGTGCCGAGCGCGTACGCACTCTCGTAGAGTCCAACACCTCAGTATCCCTCACTCTGCCGAGTGCTGAAGCCGAGGATGTCGGCTGGGGCGTCCCCGTGGCTCGCACGGTGACGCCTGACGGTGACGTGATTCTACTGGTCCCGGGGGACTCCGTCGCCGCCGGGGCGGCCGCTCACGCACAGGCCGACGATCTTCCCGTTGTGATGGACGTCACGGACGTCGCCCCGGTCTCGGTCCCGCACCGGATCAGGGCCCGCGCCGCGGTCTCCGGCCGGCTCACCGCCGTACGTCCCGAGGAGCGCGCGCTCTGCGCGATGCTGCTGGCGCGGCGGCATCCCGTCGGCGGACTCCTCGGCGTACAGGAGATCCTCGGAACCGGCCCCGCGCCCGGGCCGTCCGGCCGCGCGGCGTGGGTGCTGCTGCGCCTGGAGGTGGACGGGGCCCGGGTCGAGGACCTGTGGGGCGCCGCGGACGTGGACGCGGAGGAGTTCGCCGCCGCGGCCTGCGACCCGCTGGCCGGGCACGAGGCGGAGCTGCTCCAGCACCTGCACTCGGCGCACGCCGATCAGGTGCGCGGGCTGAGCGTGCTGCTCGGTGAGCGGGAGGCGGACGCGGAGGCGGCGGGCGGCCGCGCCGTCCCGTTGGCGCTGGACCGCTTCGGACTGCGGATCCGCTTCGGGACGGGGGAGGACTGCTTCGACGCGCGGTTCGAGTTCCCCGAGCCGGTACGGGACGTGGCCGGGCTGCGCCGCGCCATGCACGGGCTCTTCGAGGCGGCGGTCTAGCGCGGTCACGGCACCGGGGGTCCGGCGGACTCGGCGGGGCGGTTCGGCGGGGCCCGACCGGGATCAGTCGGCGCGGTCGGCCGTCCGGCCCTCCGGCTGCTCGCCGCGCAGCCGGGCGCGGACCCGTTCGACGACGTCCGCGTACCGCGCCTCCGCGCCGTAGCGGGTGGGGTCGTAGTACAGCCTGCCGCTGATCGCGTCAGGGGCGTACTGCTGGGCAGCGATGCCGCCGGGCACGTCGTGCGGATAGACATAGCCCTGGGCATGGCCGAGCTTGGCCGCCCCCTTGTAGTGGCCGTCGCGCAGATGGGGCGGGACCGGGCCGGCGAGTCCCGCCCGCACGTCCGCGAGCGCGGCGCCGATCGCCGTCGTCGCCGAGTTGGACTTGGGCGCGAGGGCGAGGGCGATGGTCGCGTGGCTCAGGGTCAGTGCGGCCTCCGGGAAGCCGATCATCGCCACGGCCTGGGCCGCGGCGACCGCGAGGGGCAGCGCGCCCGGGTCCGCGAGGCCGATGTCCTCGCTCGCGGAGATCATCAGCCGCCGCGCGATGAACCGGGGGTCCTCCCCCGCCTCGATCATGCGGGCCAGGTAGTGCAGTGCCGCGTCCACGTCGGAGCCGCGGATGGATTTGATCAGCGCGCTCGCCACGTCGTAGTGCTGGTCGCCGTCACGGTCGTACTTCACGGCGGCCCGGTCGACCGTCTCCTCCAGGGTCCGCAGGGTGATCTCCGGCTCGCCCTTGGCCATGGCCGCCCCGGCGCCGGCCTCCAGGGCGGTCAGCGCGCGGCGCGCGTCACCGCCGGCGATCCGCAGGAGGTGCGTCTGGGCGTCGCCGGCGAGCGTCACGGCGCCGCCGAGGCCCCGGTCCTCGGTCAGGGCGCGCCCGAGGAGCATCCGCAGATCGTCCTCGGTGAGCGGTTCGAGGGTGAGGAGCAGGGAGCGGGACAGCAGCGGGGAGATGATCGAGAAGTAGGGGTTCTCCGTGGTCGCCGCGATGAGGGTGACCCAGCGGTTCTCGACGGCAGGGAGCAGGGAGTCCTGCTGGGCCTTGCTGAAGCGGTGGATCTCGTCGAGGAAGAGGACGGTGTCCTTGCCGAATCCCCCGGAGGCGCGGCGGGCGCCCTCGATGACGGCCCGGACCTCCTTGACGCCGGCGGTGATCGCGGAGAGTTCCACGAAACGCTTGTTGGTGGCCTTGGAGACCACGTACGCCAGGGTCGTCTTGCCGGTGCCGGGCGGGCCCCAGAGAATCACCGAGGAGGCTCCGGCGGGGCCGCCGCCCCCCTCGCCGACGAGCCGGCGCAGTGGGGACCCGGGCCGCAGCAGGTGCTGCTGGCCGACGACTTCGTCGAGGGTGCGCGGGCGCATCCGGACGGCCAGGGGTGTGCTGGCCGGGTCCTTCTCCTGGCGGTCCTCTGCGGCGGCGGTGAACAGGTCGGGCTCCACGCCGGAGAGCCTATGTCACCGCACTGACATCGCCGTCCGGGCGGCGGCCGCGCCCCGGGAGCGCGTGCCCGGGCGGGAGCGCGTGCCCGGGCGGGAGCGCGTTCAGGACCAGAGGGCGCTGCCCCACCGCGTCAGGATCAGCATGGCGATGATGCCGACCCAGAGGACCGGGACGGCCCAGTGGAACTCCAGGACGTTGCGGCGCAGACCCTCGCCGGTCCGGATGACACCGGTTTCGATGTTGTGCACCAGCGTGTACCAGAACAGCAGGATCGTGACGACCCAGGCCAGGCAGCACCACAGGCACAGCGCGCCGATGTCGTACAGCGAGGAGTACTGCAGCCAGGTCACGAAGAGCACCCCGAAAACGGTGCCCGCCTGCATGGTGAGCCAGTACCAGCGGCGGTGGCGGCCCCCGGCCAGCAGCCCGGCGCCCGCGCCGATGATGATCGGGTAGGCGACCCAGCCGATGAAGGGGTTCGGGAAGCCGAAGACGCTCGCCTGCCAGCTCTCCATGATGTTGTTGCAGGACAGGACTGGATTGATGCTGCAAGCCGACTGGTAGTCGGGATTGGCGAGGATCTCCATCTTGTCGTGCGTGATCACGGCGGAGGCGAGCAGCCCGAGGGCGCCGCAGATGATGAGCAGGACCGAGAAGCCCCGGCTCGCGCCGGTGGTCCCTGCCGTGCCGCCCTGTTCCCGCTTCGCGGAATCCGCCTCGTCCACCACAGTCGTCGCCATCTCGCCGTTCCGTCACTCGACCAGCCACCCGCCCCTGCAGGGGCAGGCACATTCTGCCGCAACCGGCCGGGCCGTGGTGCCGTGTCCACCGTTCGGTGGACACGGCCCTGTACGACCGGTCGTACCGAACCGGCCACTCCACGGCGAGCCTCGGAACCATGACGGAACACGCAGTTCACGTCCGCGGACTTCGCAAGCGGTGCGGCGAGGTGACCGCGGTCGACGGCATGGACCTGGACATCAGGCATGGTGAGGTGTTCGGAATCCTCGGTCCCAACGGGGCGGGCAAGAGCACCACGTTGGAGATCCTGCAGGGACAGCGCCGACGGGACGGGGGCGGGGTGACCGTCCTCGGCGGCGACCCGGCCACCCCGGACAGCCGGCGCAATTCCCGCGCAGGAATCGTCTGGCAGGATGAATCGGCGCCCTCGGAGTTGACGGTCCGCGAGACCGTGAGCCACTTCGCCCGCTATTACCCGTCACCCCGCGACCCCGCCGAGGTGATCGCGCTGGTCGGCCTGGAGGCGAAGGCGGGCAGCCGTGTCAAGGCGCTCTCCGGCGGGCAGCGGCGGCGCCTGGACGTGGCACTCGGTGTGATCGGCGCCCCGGAGCTGCTGCTCGACGAGCCGACCACCGGTTTCGACCCGGCCGCCCGCAGGCAGTTCTGGGACCCGATCCGGCTCCGCGCGGAATCGGGCACCACCATCGTGCCGACCACGTGCCAGGAGGCCCTGTCCAACGCCCGCCGCCGGCGCCCCGGAGGGCCGGCGGCGGGCCGCAGAGCGTGCGGCGGTCAGGCTCCCGGAGCGCGGAGGCGGTCGACGATCGCGTCGAGGGCGACCGGCTCCTGCTCGCCCGTCCGCATGTCCTTCAGCTGCACGACGCCTTCGGCGAGGTCGCGCTCGCCCGCCACGACGGCGAAGCGGGCGCCGGAGCGGTTGGCGGCCTTCATCGCCGCCTTGATCCCCTTGCCGCCGTACGCGAAGTCCGCGGCGACGCCCGCCCGGCGCAGCTCGGAGACCTTGGCGAACAGGACCCGCCTCGCCTCCTCGCCCAGCGGCACCGCGAACACGGTCGTCGCGGCGGGGAGTTCGAGCTCGATGCCCTCGGCCTCCAGTGCCAGTACCGTCCGGTCGACGCCCAGCGCCCAGCCCACCGAGGGCAGCGCGGGGCCGCCGATCATCTCGGACAGGCCGTCGTAGCGCCCGCCGCCGCCCACCGCGGACTGGGAGCCCAGGCCGTCGTGGACGAACTCGAAGGTCGTGCGGGTGTAGTAGTCCAGGCCGCGGACCAGCTTGGGGTCGTCCTCGAAGTCGACGCCCGCGTCGTTCAGCAGCTCGCGCACCTGCTCGTGGTACTCCTTGCAGGCCTCGCACAGGTGGTCGCGCAGCAGCGGGACGCCGACCAGCTGCGCCTGCACGGCGGGCCGCTTGTCGTCGAGGACGCGCAGCGGGTTGATGTCGATGCGGCGCCGGGTGTCCTCGTCCAGGTCGAGTCCGCGCAGGAAGTCCTGGAGCGCGGCCCGGTAGGCGGGACGGCACTCCTTGTCGCCCAGCGAGTTCAGCAGGATCCGGAAGTTCGACAGGCCCAGCGAGCGGTAGGCGTCGTTGGCGAGGATGATCAGCTCGGCGTCGAGCGCCGGGTCCTCGGCCCCGATCGCCTCGGCGCCGACCTGCGAGAAGTGGCGGTAGCGGCCCTTCTGCGGGCGCTCGTAGCGGTAGTACGAGCCCGAGTACCAGAGCTTGACCGGCAGCCCCTGCTTGTGGAGGTTGGCCTGCAGCGCGGCGCGCAGCACGGAGGCGGTGCCCTCGGGGCGCAGGGCGAGCCGGGAGCCGCCCTTCGTCTCGAAGACGTACATCTCCTTGGTCACGATGTCGGTGGACTCGCCGACGCCGCGCGCGAACAGTTCGACGTCCTCGAAGCCGGGGGTCTCGACATAGCCGTAGCCGGAGCGCCGCAGCGGGGCGGCAATGGCCTCGCGGACCGCGAGGTAGGCCGCGGAGTCCGGCGGGATCAGGTCGTAGGTGCCCTTGGGGGCCTGGAAGGTACTCACGGGAAGTCTCTCGTCACATTCCTCGTCGGGGAGCTTCGGTGCTCCCGAGGCCGGCGGCCACCTGCCGCAGGTACGGGTTGGTGGCGCGCTCGCGGCCGATGGTCGTCTGGCCCTGGTGGCCCGGGAGCACCACGGTCGAGTCGTCGAGCGGCAGGACCACGCGGGCCAGCGATTCGAGCATCTCGTCCATGTCACCGCCCGGCAGGTCGGTGCGTCCGATGGAGCCGGCGAACAGCAGGTCGCCCGAGAACAGGATCGGCGGGATGTCCGCCGCCTCCGGGAGGGCGAAGGTCACCGACCCCTTCGTATGGCCGGGGGCGTGCGCGACGGTCAGCTCCAGGCCGGCCAGCGACAGCTTCGCGCCGTCGGTCAGCTCGCGTACGTCGTCCGGCTCGCCGATGGTCAGTTCACCCAGGAGCTGAGCTCCGATGGAGCGGCCGAGGGCCTTCTCCGGGTCGCTCATCATGTACCGGTCGTCGGGGTGGATCCACGCGGGCACGTCGTGCGCCCCGCAGACGGGGACGACCGAGGCGACATGGTCGAGGTGGCCGTGGGTGAGGACGACGGCGACGGGCTTGAGCCGATGCCTGCGGAGCGCTTCCTCGACTCCGTCGGTGGCCTCGTGGCCCGGATCGATGATCACGCACTCCTCGCCGGCGGCGGGGGCGACCAGGTAACAATTGGTCCCCCAGGCCCCGGCGGGGAACCCGGCAATGAGCACGTTCGTCCTCTACATCTCGAAGCAGAATCTCGCGTCGCGGTGAATGCGGCTGTTCAGAGCCTACCGGCGCCGCTCCCCGCCCAGGTAACCCATATACGGTACGGGGCAACAACCAGCGACCAGATCCGACAAGGAGAGTCCACCGGTGGTCAGCAGCGATCAGCGACGGCGGCAGCTCGCCCGGGAGAAGTACTTGCGCCAGCAGCAGCGCCGCGAGGAGGCCCGGCGCAAAGGGCGCCGCCGCAACGCGGTGATCGCCACGACGCTCGCCGTGGTCGTGGTCGCGGGCGCCGGCGCGGCCGCCGCGGGGGCGTTCAAGAGTGACGGCGACAAGAAGGACAGCGCCGCCGAGGCGAGCGCCACCCCGTCCGCGACGCCGTCGGCCTCGCCCGAGCCCTCGATGAAGATCGACAAGAAGGCCACGTACACGATGGCGCTCAAGACCGGCCAGGGCGACATCAAGTTCGCCATGGACGCGTCGAAGACCCCGCACACGGTGAACTCGTTCAAGTACCTCGCCGACAAGGGCTACTTCGACGACACCAAGTGCCACCGGCTGACCACAGCGGGTATCTTCGTGCTTCAGTGCGGCGACCCGGAGGGCACCGGGTCCGGCGGTCCCGGCTACAACATCCCGGACGAGAACCTCGACGGGCTCGGCAAGGCCGGCGAGGACGGCACGGTGACCTACCCGGCCGGCACGGTCGCCATGGCGAACACCGGTCAGCCGGACAGCGGCGGCAGCCAGTTCTTCCTCGTCTACAAGGACTCCAAGCTGCCGCCCTCGTACACGCCGTTCGGAACCCTGGACAAGGACAGCCTGAAGATCGTCGAGACGGTCGGCAAGGCGGGCGTCGAGGGCGGAGCAACGGACGGTGCGCCGAAGAAGGCCGTGACCATCGAGAAGGCCACGGTCGAGAAGGAATGACCGGTCGCCGGTGCTCCCGGGACCCCGGGGAGCGGGGCCGGCCGGTCGCGACCGGTGACGGCCCGGCCGTGTCCCGCTTCCCCGCGCGAACTGCGAAATTTCGGTCGCGCTGGATGCGGACAGCCGGGCCGCCGGTCGCCTATGTTGGCGTGTGCAGGGTGCCTGAGCCGACGGCGGCAGCCCTGACCCCGATCCTGATCATGACCCTGATCAAGAAATTTGCGAGACGTCGGACCCGACGGGGCGCGGCCCCGCCGGTGGGAAACTGTGGACGATGCCCGAGGACCCAAGAGGTCCTTCGACGGCATCATGTGGAGGAGGCGCTGTGAGCAGCGACCCGTGGGGCCGCGTCGACGAGACGGGCACCGTGTACGTGCGTACGGCCGATGGTGAGAAGGTCGTCGGTTCGTGGCAGGCGGGCAGCCCCGAGGAGGCCCTGGCCTACTTCGAGCGCAAGTACGAGGGGCTCGTCGTCGAGATCGGCCTCCTCGAACGCCGGGTGAAGACCACCGATCTGTCCGCGAAGGACGCGCTGACCGCCATCGACCATCTGCGCACCCAGGTCGAGGAGCACCACGCCGTGGGCGACCTCGACGCGCTGCGCAAGCGGCTCGACGCGCTGACGCAGACGGTCGAGGCCCGCCGTGAGGAGCGCAAGGCCCAGAAGGCGAAGCAGACCGACGAGGCCAGGCACGCCAAGGAGGCGCTGGTCGCGGAGGCCGAGGAGCTGGCGCAGAGTGAGCAGTGGCGGGCGGCGGGCGAGCGGCTGCGCGCGCTGGTCGACACCTGGAAGGGGCTGCCGCGCCTGGACCGCAAGTCCGACGACGAGCTGTGGCACCGTTTCTCGCACGCCCGCTCGGCCTTCTCCAAGCGGCGCAAGGCGCACTTCGCGGCTCTCGACGCACAGCGCGAGGACGCCAGGAGGATCAAGGAGAGGCTGGTCGCCGAGGCCGAGGCACTCTCCGGCTCCACCGACTGGGGTCCGACCGCCGCCCGCTACCGCGACCTGATGGCGGAGTGGAAGGCCGCAGGCCGCGCCCAGCGCGAGGCCGAGGAGGTGCTGTGGAACCGCTTCCGCAGTGCCCAGGACGTCTTCTTCGCCGCGCGCGGCGAGATCTTCGCGGAGCGGGACGCCGAGCAGGCCGAGAACCTCAAGCTCAAGGAGGAACTGGCCGTGGAGGCGGAGAAGCTCCTCCCGGTCAAGGACCTCAAGTCGGCCCGCGCCGCGTTCCGCCACATCAACGAGCGCTGGGAGGCCATCGGCCACGTGCCGCGGGACGCCCGGCCGAGGATCGAGGGCCGGATGCACGCCGTGGAGCGGGCGCTGCAGGAGTCCGAGGAGGCCGAGTGGCGGCGCACCAACCCGGAGGCGCGGGCCCGTGCCGAGGGGCTGACCGGTCAGCTGCAGGCGGCCGTGGACAAGCTCAGGGCCCAGGAGGAGCAGGCCCGCGCGGTCGGCAACACCGCGAAGGCCGACAAGCTCGCCAAGGAGCTCGAGGGCCGTCAGGCGCTGCTCGACCAGGCGCTGAAGGCGCTGCAGGAGTTCGGCGGCTGACCTGATCCCGCGTGGCCCGAGCCCCGCGTGGCGGGCGGAGCACGAAGGACACGGAGGAGGGGCTCCCGGCGATCGTCGCCGGGAGCCCCTCTCGCGTCCGTGCGGTGGCGCTCCGCGCCCAAAGGGGCTGGAGCGCCCGCTGAGGCCCCGTACTAGGGTCTGCGGGCCGATGTGACCCGGTAGACGTCGTAGACGCCCTCGACGCCGCGTACGGCCTTCAGGACGTGCCCCAGGTGCTTGGGGTCGCCCATCTCGAAGGTGAACCGGGAGGTGGCCACCCGGTCGCGCGAGGTCTGGACGGCCGCGGACAGGATGTTGACGTGCTGGTCGGACAGGACCCGGGTGACGTCCGAGAGGAGCCGGGAGCGGTCCAGTGCCTCGACCTGTATGGCGACGAGGAAGACCGAGGACTGCGTAGGCGCCCACTCGACGTCGAGGATCCGCTCGGGCTGCTGCGACAGGGAGTCCACGTTGACGCAGTCCGCGCGGTGCACCGACACGCCGCTGCCGCGGGTGACGAAGCCGATGATCGGGTCTCCCGGCACCGGGGTGCAGCAGCGGGCCAGCTTCACCCACACGTCGTCGACGCCCTTGACGACCACGCCGGGGTCGGTGGACGAGCGGCGCTTGCGGCGGCTGCGCGAAGGGGCGACGGACTCGGCGATGTCCTCGTTGGCGGCGTCCTCGCCGCCGAGGGCCTGCACCAGTTTCTGCACGACGTTCTGCGCGGCCACGTGGCCCTCGCCGATCGCCGCGTACAGGGACGAGATGTCGGGGTAGCGCATCTCGTGGGCCAGGGTGACCAGCGAGTCGCCCGTGAGGATGCGCTGGATCGGCAGGTTCTGCTTGCGCATCGCCCGGGCGATGGCGTCCTTGCCCTGCTCGATGGCCTCCTCGCGGCGCTCCTTGGAGAACCAGGCACGGATCTTGTTCCTGGCCCGGGGCGACTTGACGAAGCCCAGCCAGTCGCGGGACGGGCCCGCGCCGGCCGCCTTGGAGGTGAAGACCTCCACCAGGTCGCCGTTGTCCAGGGTCGATTCGAGTGGGACGAGGCGTCCGTTGACGCGCGCCCCTATGGTGCGGTGGCCGACCTCGGTGTGGACGGCGTAGGCGAAGTCGACCGGGGTGGCGCCGGCCGGCAGCGCGATGACATCGCCCTTGGGGGTGAAGACGAAGACCTCGTTGCGCGACAGGTCGAAGCGCAGCGACTCCAGGAACTCGCCCGGGTCCTCCGTCTCCTTCTGCCAGTCGAGCAGTTGCCGCAGCCACGCCATGTCGTTGACGGCGTCGTCCTTGCCGGCCCTGCGGGGCACGTCGGTGCGCACCTTGGAGGCGCCCGCGACGGCCTCCTGCTTGTACTTCCAGTGCGCGGCGATGCCGTACTCGGCGCGGCGGTGCATGTCGAAGGTGCGGATCTGGAGCTCGACCGGCTTGCCGCCGGGACCGATCACCGTCGTGTGCAGCGACTGGTACATGTTGAACTTGGGCATCGCGATGTAGTCCTTGAACCGTCCCGGGACCGGGTTCCACCGGGCGTGGACGGTGCCGAGCGCGGCGTAGCAGTCGCGCACGGTGTCGACGAGGACGCGGATGCCCACCAGGTCGTAGATCTCCGCGAAGTCGCGGCCGCGGACGATCATCTTCTGGTAGACGCTGTAGTAGTGCTTGGGGCGGCCCGTGACGGTGGCGCGGATGCGGGCGGCGCGCAGGTCGGCCTGCACCTCGTCGATGACCGTGGCCAGGTACTCGTCACGCTTGGGGGCGCGCTCGGCGACGAGGCGGACGATCTCGTCGTACATCTTGGGGTAGAGGATCGCGAAGGCGAGGTCCTCCAGCTCCCACTTGATGGTGTTCATACCCAGCCGGTGCGCCAGCGGGGCGTAGATCTCCAGCGTCTCGCGGGCCTTCTTCTCCTGCTTCTCGCGCTTGAGGTAGCGCATGGTGCGCATGTTGTGCAGCCGGTCGGCGAGCTTGATGACCAGGACCCGGGGGTCCTTGGCCATGGCGACCACCATCTTGCGGACCGTCTCGGCCTGCGCGGCCTCGCCGAACTTGACCTTGTCCAGCTTGGTGACACCGTCGACGAGCAGGGCGACGGAGTCGCCGAAGTCCCGGCGCAGCTGGTCGAGGCCGTACTCGGTGTCCTCGACCGTGTCGTGCAGCAGTCCGGCCATCAGGGTGGCCGGATCCATACCCAGCTCGGCCAGGATGGTGGTGACGGCGAGGGGGTGCGTGATGTACGGATCGCCGCTCTTGCGCTTCTGGCCGCGGTGCCAGCGCTCGGCCACCTGGTAGGCCCGCTCGATCTGGCGGAGCGTCGCGGTCTCGATCTTCGGGTCGTTGCTGCGCACTATCCGCAGCAGGGGCTCCAGGACCGGGTTGTACGGGCTGGAACGCTGCACCCCCAGACGGGCGAGGCGGGCCCTCACCCGGCTGGAGGAACCTCCGGAGCGGGAGGGTGCCGGGGCGGGCTTGGCGGGCACGACCCGCTCGGTGGCGCCGCCGCCCGCGCCCGGCCCCGCCGGCGGCGGGTCCGCGGACTCCTGCGGCCGGGGGGACTGCTGGGGCTTGCGTGGCTGCTGGGCTGTGTCGGCACTCTTCCCGGGCGCGGCTTCGGCCGCCGCGGCCGGCGCGGACTGCTGTTCCGGCTGGGCGGCGGTCAGGGGCTTGGCCTCGTCTGGCAAGAGCGCTCCTCATGCGGGTACCGGCCCCGGAAACGGGTCCGGGCTGCCCATGGTATCGAGCCGGAGCGGTGGGCCGCTTTCGGTCACATTCCGTGAGACGTGTGAGGGCGGACACCCGGGCTGCGCGGGGTGTCCGCCCTCGTGTGCCGCCGCCGGTCCCCGGCGGCCTCCGTCACAGGGTGATAAGGGCCTCCAGCGGGGCGCCCGCCAGGGCACGCTCCAGCCGGGCCCGGCCCTGGAGGAACGCCAGCTCCATCAGGACGGAGACGCCCGCCACGTCGGCCCCGGCCCGCCGGATCAGCTCCAGCGAGGCCTCGGCGGTGCCGCCGGTGGCGAGGACGTCGTCGATGACCATGACGCGGTCGCCCGCCGCGAGGTCCTCGGCGTGCACCTCGATCTCGGCGGTGCCGTACTCCAGCTCGTACGCCTGCGAGAGGGTCGCGCCGGGCAGCTTCCCCGCCTTGCGCACGGGGATGAAGCCGATGCCGGAGCGGACCGCGACGGGTGCGGCCAGGATGAAGCCGCGCGCCTCAAGTCCGACGATCTTCGTCGCGCCGTGCCGGACGCACAGCTCGGCGAGTGCGTCGGTGAGCGCGGTGAAGGCCGCCGGGTCGGCGAGCAGCGGCGTGATGTCCTTGAACAGCACACCCGGCTTCGGATAGTCGGCGACGTCCCGGATGCGGCTGAGCAGCAGTTCGCCTATCCCGGTCATCGGCGCTTCCCCGAGGCGCGTCCGCCGCGGCCCCGGCCGCGGCCGTCGGCCTGCCGGCGCTGCCCCGCGATTCCGGAGCCCGCCGCGGCGGCCTCGGGCTCCGCGTCGGCCATGGGCCCCTGCTCGCCCTGCTCGGCCTTGGCCGCGTCGGCGGCACGGCGGGCGAGGACCCGCTTCTTCAGGGCCTTCATCTGCGGGTCGCGTTCCTTGAGGTCGGCGACGAGCGGGGTGGCGATGAAGATCGAGGAGTACGCACCGGCGGCGAGACCGACGAACAGCGACAGCGAGATGTCGTTGAGCATGCCCGCGCCGAGGAAGCCGCCGCCGATGAACAGCAGGCCGGCGACCGGCAGCAGCGCCACGACGGTGGTGTTGATGGAGCGCACCAGGGTGCCGTTGATGCTGCGGTTGGCGATCTCGCTGTAGGTCCAGCGGGTCTGCTTGGTGATGTCCTTGCTGGATTCCTTGAGGCTGTCGAAGACGACGACCGTGTCGTACAGCGAGTAACCGAGGATGGTCAGCAGGCCGATGACCGTGCCGGGGGTGACCTCGAAGCCGACGAGCGCGTAGATGCCGACGGTGATCGTGATGTCGTGGATCAGGGCGACGAGCGCGGCGACGGCCATGCGCCACTCGAAGGCGATCGCCAGGTAGATCACCACGAGGATCATGAAGACCCCGAGCCCGGTCCACGCCTTGTTGGCGATCTGGGCGCCCCAGCTCGGGCCGACCAGTTCCGCGCCGATCTTCTCGGTCGGGACGGAGAGGTCCTTGGAGAGGTCCTCCCTGATCGCGTCCGCCTTGGCGGTGTCGACCTCGCTGATCTGGATGCGCAGACTGCCGTTGCCGAGCTTCTGGACGATGGCGGGGTGGCCGGAGGACTCCTCCGCCGCTTCCTTGGCCTGTTCGACCGAGGCCGTGGTCTTCGGCGTCGTGAAGACCGCGCCGCCCTTGAACTCGATGCCCATGTTCAGGCCCTGCACGGCCAGGGCGAGGACGGCCGTGATCGTGATCAGGATCGAGACACCGTACCAGATCTTCCGCTTGCCGATGAAGTCGTAGCCGACGTCACCGCGGTAGAGCCGGGCGCCGAGATTGCCGAGTCGGGACATCTCACGCCTCCTTCGGGTCGATGGGGGCGGTGACGCGACGGGAGCGGCGCAGCGGCGGCTTCGCCCCCAGCCGCGTCGGGTCGAGACCCGACCACGGATGGCCGCCTGAGAAGAACTTCGTACGGGCGAGCATCGTCATCACCGGCTTGGTGAACAGGAACACCACGACGACGTCGAGCAGCGTGGTGAGGCCGAGCGTGAACGCGAAGCCCTGGACCTTGCCGACGGTGACGACGAACAGCACCGCCGCGGCCAGGAACGACACGAAGTCCGAGACCAGGATGGTGCGCCGGGCGCGGGGCCAGGCCCGCTCCACGGCCGGGCGCAGGGTGCGCCCCTCGCGGATCTCGTCCCGGATGCGCTCGAAGTACACGATGAACGAGTCGGCCGTGATGCCGATGGCGACGATGGCACCGCAGACGGCCGGCAGGTTCAGCGCGAAGCCGATGCCGGGGCCGAGCAGCGTCATGATCGTGTAGGTGAGGATCGCGGAGGCGAGGAGGCTCAGCAGCGCGACGACGGACAGGCCGCGGTAGTAGACCACGAGGTAGACGATGACGAGCGCGAGGCCGATGGCGCCCGCGATCAGGCCTGCGTGGAGCTGCTCGCTGCCGAGGGCCGCGGTGACCGAGGTGACGCTCTGCTCCTCGAAGGACAGCGGCAGGGCACCGTACGACAGCACGTTGGCGAGGGACTCCGCGGACTGCTGGTCGAAGCTGCCGGAGATCTCCGCCTGGCCGCCGGGGATGGAGCTGGAGACGGAGGGGGCGGACTGCACCTCGCCGTCGAGGACGATGGCGAACTGGTTCGGGGTCGCGGCGGCGATCTCACCGGTGACCTTGGCGAACTTGTCGGCGCCCTTGTCCGTGAACTTCATCTGGACGATCCAGGCGCCGGTCTGCGTGCTGATGACCGCGCTGGCGCTGTCGACGTCGGTGCCGGCGAGCTCGGAGGGCCCGAGGATGTACTTGTTCCAGGCTCCGGCGGAGTCCTTGCCGCAGGCCACGATGGTGTCGGAGGGCTTGGCGCCCTCGTTCACCTTCGTGCGCTCCTCGCGGTCGGTGCAGTCGACCTCCGCGAACTTCTTCTCGATGGCGCTGGTGGCGGCGGACTCGGAGGCGGACGGCGCGGGGGTCTCGGAGGCCTTGGCCTCGTCGCCGGCCTTGTCGCCGCTGCTCGCGGAGGCGGACGGGCTCTCGGTGGCCTTCAGCGCCTCGGGCACGGCGCGGCCCTGGGTGGTGGCGCCGGCCGACGGGCTGGTGCTCGCCGACGCGGAAGCGGAGGCCGAGGGGGAGGCGGAGGAGTTCGCCTTGTCGCCGCCGGAGGCCGATGCGCCCGGCGAGGGGCTGGCGGAGGGGTCGGCGGCGCCCTCTGCGAGTGCCTGGTTCAGCACCCGGCGGAAGTACAGCTGGGCGGTCGTGCCGACCTGTTCCCGGGCCTGCTTCTCGTTCGTCCCCTTGGGGATGTTGACGATGATGTTCTCGCGGCCCTGCGTCTGCACCTCGGCCTCGGAGACACCGAGACCGTTGACACGGCGCTCGATGATGCTCACGGCCGTGTTCATGTTGGTCTCGTTGACCGCGTTTTCCTTGCCCGGCTCGCTCTTCGCCCGGAGGGTGATGCTCGTCCCGCCCGCGAGGTCGATGCCCAGCCGCGGTGTGGTGTGACCGGAAAGGAACATCCCCCCGGTGAGCGCCACCATGGCGATGAGGATCAGGGCCAGAGCGCGCCCCGGCCTGCTCTGGGACCCCGCCTTTCGGCCCTTGTTCGGTGCTGCCACCTTGTCGTTTCTCCCTGTCCAACCGCCTCTCGCCAGGTCATCGGCGAGGCGGCGACGAATGTTGTGGGGACCTGCCCCCGCGTAACGCCGCACGCTCCGGGGACCGGGGCGCGCCGGTGGGCG
>NZ_JAAAXQ010000818.1 GCF_009916105.1 Streptomyces sp. GC420
CGTGGGACGCGGGGCGGGGGCCGGGGTCGAAGGAGCCGGCCGGCAGGCCGTGGCGGCGGCCGGGCACCTCGGCGAGAGCGCGGGCGAAGTGGTCGCGGAAACCGGCGAGCGCACTGGAGAGGTCGTCGAGGACATCGGCGGGATCGGCGGCGAGGCGGTGGAACGCGCCGAGGAGAGTCCCGGGCGCACCGCGAGGCGCGCGAGGAGGACCGGCGCCGCGCCGGAACCCCCGAGCGGGACCGGCTCCGCGCCCCGCGCCCGGGAGCGGAGCGCGAGGACCGTCCGGCGCACCGGTACGGCGCCTCGCCGACCCGCGCGGACACGGGAGCGGCCGCCCGAACCGGAGCCCGAGCCGGAGCCGGAGGACGAGGGACGCCCTCCGTGAAGGCCGCCCTCGGCCCGGCCCTCGCCGGGCGGCTCCGACATCGAGTTCCGCTCCCGCGTGACGGCCGACCGTCTTCGTTTCCGCGAAAGGCCGAGGTCACGGGTCCGGTTCAGCGGCACTCCCGGCAGGGAGTCCGCCACGGTCAGCAACAGGGAGAATCTGCCCGACCCGGTCGACGTGCGGGTGGAACACCATCACGTGCGGGTCGGGTACGCGCTGACCACCAGGCTCAGGCCCGGCCGGGACACCGGGGC
>NZ_JAAAXQ010000819.1 GCF_009916105.1 Streptomyces sp. GC420
GCCCCAGCCCGAAGATCCGCCCCGCAGTACGGAAGAGCGCCTCGCCTACCACTCCGCGTTCGTGACCATCCGTACCCCCGCCATCAGCGCCCTCGCCGCCCAGGTCCGCACCCTGATGATCCTCGGCCGCCACCAACAGGCCACCGCACGGCCCTCGCTGATCGTCACCGGCCCCGCCGCAGCCGGCAAAACCACCGCCCTCCTCCACGTCGGCCGCGCCTGCCACCTCGCCCACACCCGCAAGAACCCCGCACCGCCCGGATCAGCCCACGGCTCGGCACCCGTCGCCTACGTCCTCGTCCCGCCCGGCGCCACCGCGAAAACCCTCATCACCGAATTCGCCCGCTACCTCGGCATCCCCGTAGCCGCCCGCATGACCCAGACCCAGATCACCGACGCCGTCTGCCACACCTACACCGCCGCCGGCGTCCAACTCGTCCTCATCGACGAAATCCACCGCCTCAACCCCCGCACCACCACCGGCGCCCAGGCCGCCGACCTATTGAAAGACCTCACCGAACGCCTGCCCGCCACGTTCGTCTACGCCGGCATCAACCTCCCCGAAACACCCCTCTTCAGCGGGACACAGGGCGCCCAACTCGCCGGACGCGCCACCCTCATCGACTGCGGCCCCC
>NZ_JAAAXQ010000820.1 GCF_009916105.1 Streptomyces sp. GC420
CCCACTGTCCGTACCCCGGCAGCCCTGCCCACCATCCCCAGGCCCAAGCGGGACACCCCCGTCTACCCCGACATCTGCAGGGGGAAGAGCATCACCGTCCCGGGCGCCGTGTTGGCCAAGTGGCGGCAGAAATACCCCCTGTTCACCCCTCTGTGGCAGGAAGCCTGGTCCGGACTGCGCAGTCAGAACGAGGGCGGCAACGGCAACCTCAAGAAGTCCGCCCTCGACAGCATCGACAATCCCCAGCTCCGCCTGCCGCACGGACGAGTCGCACAGACCCTGCTCAATGCCGTCATCATCTTCGTGGCGAACCTCAGAGCCATCCGACGGTTCCTCCGCGACCAGGGCATCCAGCCCCGCAAGGCCAGCACACAGAGCGCCGGAACCCAACCCGGTGAGCCCTCCGACCCGCCCCAGGCGCGACCGCTTCCGACCGAGCAGGTCGAGCCTCCGCCACGCGAGTGACGCACCTCCGCCGCGCTCCGCCCCCTGAAAACCCCACATGCCTGCGCCACGGCTACCAGCCGTCGCGCAGGCATGTCCTGTTTCCGCAGGTGAGAGGCGCAGTACCTGGACCGCCACCGCCCCACCCCCTCACCGAGCCGATC
>NZ_JAAAXQ010000821.1 GCF_009916105.1 Streptomyces sp. GC420
GCCCCGCACCTTCTCCCGGTCCGCACCGCTCCCCCGGACGGACAGGAATGGAGCGGGGGCGGAGCCACCGTGGAGCGGGTCCTGCCCGCTCCACGGTCATGTCGTGCCGGAACGGGGGAGGCCCGCGAGTAGGCGGTGCGCCTCCAGGGCCAGGTGGATCTCGCTCGCCCCGACCGGGTCGGCCGGCGAACGCCCGGTGAGTTCCTGCACCCGCCGCAGCCGGTAGGCCACCGTGTTGCGGTGGCAGTACATCCGGTTCGCCGTCTCGGCGGCGGACCCGCCGGAGGCGAACCACTGGGCCAGCGTCTGAAGCAGTATGTCCCTCTCGTGCTCAGGGAGTTCCAGCACCGGGCTCAGCACCTGCCGAACGGCGTGCTCCGCCGAGTCGGGGGCGCTCACGACCATCAGCCGGACCGGCGAGTCGCCGTAGGAGGCCACCTCGCGCGTGCCCGGCTCGGCACAGGCGCAGGCGAGCCGCGCCTGGCGGAAGGCGGCCGGCGCGTGCTCCAGGCCGTGGAAGAGGGCGCTCACCCCCACCCGCCCCGCACCGCGCAGACGGAGCAGCTCGGTGGCCCGGGAGAGCCGCCGCGAGGACCGCAGGGAGAGC
>NZ_JAAAXQ010000822.1 GCF_009916105.1 Streptomyces sp. GC420
GTACGGGGAGGGCTCGGGGGAGCGGACGCTCCCGGCGGAGACGGTGGACGCCGAAGCGGCTTTCACCGCCTACGTCCAGGAGCGCCGCGCCTCCCTGTACGCCACTGCCTACCACCTGACCGGTGACCGCTTCGAGGCCGAGGACCTGCTGCAGAGCGCACTGTTCTCGACGTACAAGGCCTGGGACCGGATCAGCGACAAGGCGGCGGTCGGCGGATACCTCCGCCGTACCATGACGAACCTGCACATCAGCGCCTGGCGCCGGCGCAAGCTCAACGAGTACCCGACCGAGGAACTGCCCGAGACGGCCGGCGACACGGACGCGATGCGCGGCACCGAGCTGCGCGCCGTGCTGTGGCAGGCCCTGGCCAGGCTGCCCGAACTGCAGCGCACGATGCTCGTGCTGCGCTACTACGAGGGCCGCACGGACCCGGAGATCGCGGAGATTCTCAACATCAGCGTCGGCACGGTGAAGTCCAGCATCTGGCGGTCGCTCCGCCGGCTGCGCGAGGACGAGGTCCTCAGCTTCGGCCGTGACGAGGAGGAGTCCTTCGGGGAGCTCGTCGCCTGAAGGCCGGGGGAGGGGGACCGATCCGCCCTTCGGGGG
>NZ_JAAAXQ010000823.1 GCF_009916105.1 Streptomyces sp. GC420
AAGAGACAGCCTCCACATCGCCCCCCGAGGACTCCGCCACCGCGGGCGGCGGCACGGTCACCCGTTTCCGCAACGCGCGCTCCGGGCTCTGTCTGGCCGTCGGCGGCGACCAGGACGAGATCACGGCCGGGGCACCGGCGGTCACATCGACCTGCAGGGACCGGCCCGGCCAGCTGTGGCGGTTCGGGTCCGACGGACTGCTGCGCAACGCGGACCGGCCGGACCTGTGTCTCGACTCCGCGCAGCCCTTCGGCCTCGAACTCAGCTCGTGCGGTGCCGCTACCGGCGACCGGGCGGGCGACTTCCGGTACGAGCTCTCGCCCGAAGGCCTGCTCGCGTCCCGCGAGATGCCCGATCTGGTGGTGGTGCCGGCCCGCAGGGCGGTGGACGCCCCGATCGTCCTGAAGGCCCTCGACGGGGCCGAGCCCGGCAGGGGGCAACTGTGGACCACGGAGACCGAGAGCGAGGCCCAGGCCGGGGCCGGAACCGTGCCGGCGCCCTCGGCCTCCAAGCCGCTGACGGCCGCCCTCACCGGCCGGTGAAGTCCGCCCCTGCCCCGGGGAGTCTCCTGACTCC
>NZ_JAAAXQ010000824.1 GCF_009916105.1 Streptomyces sp. GC420
CCCCAGAACCCCGGGCCGTCGTCGGCCGTCCCCGCTCCGGAAGCGGCGGTGGGCTGGCTGCCCGGGCCCGCGTCCGAGCTGTTCGGTGAGGGCGCGACCGCCGAGGAGTCGTACCACCTCCTCACGGTGGACGTGCCCGCCGCCTCCTGGACCGCCGCCCTGCGTACCGCGCGCGACGTCCTCGGCTGCACCTACTTCGACTGGCTGAGCGCCGTCGATGAACCCGGCACCGGGTTCCGCGTCTGCGCGCACGTCGTCGCGCTGGCGCCGGTGCGGCGCCTGCTCGTACGCACGAGCGTCACGCACGCGGAGGCCGTACTGCCGTCCGCGGTGTCCGTGTACGCGGGCGCGGCCTGGCACGAGCGCGAGACCCACGAGATGTTCGGTGTCTCCTTCACGGACCACCCCAACCTGGCACCCCTGTTGCTCCCCGAGGGTTTCGAAGGGCACCCGCTGCGCAAGGACTTCGTGCTCGCCGCCAGCACGAGCTTGCCGACGTTCTCGCTGCGGAACAGCATCTGGAGCGTCTCGGGGAAGTCGTCCACGGTCCCCTTCACCACGTGTTCCTTGACC
>NZ_JAAAXQ010000825.1 GCF_009916105.1 Streptomyces sp. GC420
GCGGGTACAGAGGGCGCAGGGCGCCCTCTGAAAGACCGTCAGCGCAGAGCGCTGACCGGCCGGCCAAGGGGCCGGCCGTGGAGCCGGCCCGCGGGGCGGGCCGGAGGCCGGCGGGTGGTTCGGCCTCGAATTCGGTTCCTCTTTCCGGGGGTTGGGGTCAGAGAATGGCTGGCTAGGTGGGAGGGGGTTCCCTCGTGGTCCTGGCGGGCCTTTTCTGTGGTTTCTCGACGGGTTTTCAGGTTGTCCCGGTGGCGTTTCTCTGCGGGTGGTCCTGATTTCTCGTGCGGTCTGATCATTCTAAGGGCTTGGGGCCCCGGAATTCAAGTTGTGGGGCGGGAATTGACGGGGTTTCCGTTTCTCCGGTCCCGGGGGTGACTCCGGTCCGGCCGGGCGTCCCCTGTGCGGCTCTGGCGGCAGCCTACAGGGGTGTTGGCAGTCGGGGAAGGGGATAGCGGGGGCGAGGCTCCAGGGGGCCGTGTGCGGCGATCCGGGGCGTACGTGAGGGTGGCGTTAGATTCGCGTTCCGGGAATTGGCGGGTTGTTAGATTCGGTGGACCGGTGGTGTTAGATC
>NZ_JAAAXQ010000082.1 GCF_009916105.1 Streptomyces sp. GC420
CCCGATCCCCGGGCGAGCCCCGGGACCTCCCTCGTCCTCGTGCCGCCGCCCCTACTTACGTGCCTGGGCGGTCGATCCCCTCACCACGAGCTCCGGCTGGAAGACGAACTCCGTGCGCTGCACCGGGTTTCCGCCGATCTCCTCGAGCAGCGCGCCCACGGCAGCTGTCGCCATGGCCTGCACCGGCTGGCGCACGGTGGTGAGCGGCGGATCGGTGAACGCGATCAGCTGCGAGTCGTCGAAGCCCACGACGGACACGTCCTCCGGCACCTTCAGTCCCCGTTCACGGCCGGCCCTGACGACGCCGAGGGCCATCAGGTCGCTGCCGCAGACGATGCCCGTGCACCCCCGGTCGAGCAGCGCCGCGGCCGCCGCGTGGCCGCCCTCGACGTTGAACAGCGTGCGCTGCACCAGTGTTTCGGCCTCCTTACGGGACCGGCCGAGCAGCAGCCCGAGGGCGTCGACGAAGCCCTCCGCCTTGCGCAGCGAGGGCACATAGCGCGCGGGGCCCACGGCCAGGCCGATGCGTTCGTGGCCGAGCGTCACCAGGTGCTGCACCGCCATCCGCATCGCCTCCCGGTCGTCCGGCGAGACGAACGGCGCGCTGATCCGGTCGTTGTAGCCGTTGATGAGGACGAACGGAACGCCGCGGTCCGCGAGTTCGGCGTAGCGCGCCGGATCGGCGGCGGTGTCGGCGTGCAGCCCGGACAGGAAGACGATGCCGTTGACGCCTCGCTCCTCCAACTGCTCCACGAGCTCGTCCTCGGTGGCGCCGCCCGGCATCTGGGTGCACAGCACCGGCGTATAGCCGTGCCCGGCCAGCACCTGCTCTATGACCTGCGCGAACGCGGGGAAGATGGGGTTGGTCAGCTCCGGGATGACCAGCCCGATCAGTCCGGCGCTGCGCCGGCGCAGCCGCGTGGGCCGCTCGTATCCGAGCACGTCGAGGGCCGCCAGCACCCGCTGCCGCGTTCCGCCGGCGACGCCGGGCTTGCCGTTCAGCACCCGGCTGACGGTGGCCTCGCTGACGGACGCCTGGGCCGCGATGTGGGAGAGCCTCGGCACGGCCCTGTCCGCGGCGCTCACCGGGCTCCCCCGCGAGTGCCGGTGCCGTACGCGCCCCGGCCGCCTGCCGTCGCCGTTCCGCCACGTCCCCCGCACGGGCAGGCGGGCCCGCCCGCGCGCGGCCGCACGGGCGGGGTCCCCCGTACGCCGAGGCCCTCCGACCGTGCCGCCGGCACGGCCCGGTGCTCGGCGGCTCCACGAGCCCCGCGGGCGCCGTACGGCGGGGCCGCCTGCCCCTCCGGGGTCACCCGCGCGCAGCCGGCACCGGCCCGGCCACTCGGCCGGGCGGCGGCACCGGCGAGGCGTACGGGCGAGGACGGCCTCGTAGGACCGGCGGCGTACCCGGGGCGGCGGGCCCCGTCCGCCTGCGGACGCACCGCCGGCGACGCGGACGCGCGCCCTGCAGGCGCGGGCGCGGCGCGCCTTTCGCCGCTGCACGGAGCCGGCACTGCGCCTGGAGCAGACGCAGCCGTAACCGCAGCCCAGGCCACCGCCGCCGGCGGGCACGCCCCCACCGGGGGCGGGGTGCGCCGCGGCGACGCTGCGAGACGGTGTCCGGCCGAGAGGCCGGACCGGTACCGGCTCCGCCCGCAAGGCACGGTGACGGCCGGGCGCACCCGCTTCCGGGCGGGCCCGCGGCCGGTCAGCGCCGTGGGGCGATGCCGGACGACGAAGGCGGTGACGGTTACGGGAGGGGCCGCCCGCTGCGGACCGGCGGCCCCGCGCGGACGGGAGTCCGCGTCCGCCCGCGAGCGGGCCACGGCCCCGGAGGGGACGTGGCCCGTGGTGCCCGCGCGGCCGGCCGGCGCCACCGGTGGCGCTGGATCCGCCGGAGGTGCCGCCGGACGTGGCGTGCGGGGTGGGAGAGCGTGCCGCGGGGAGGTCAAACCGCCCACCAGACCGTCGTGTCGGCCGGGATCTCGGCCACGCCGTCCGTGACGGTCGCCGGGCCGCTGGTCAGCAGGGCCACTCCGTACGCGGGGAGCCGTACCGTCTCCCCCGTCGTGTTGGCGGTGCACACGAAGCCGCCCTCACGGCGGAAGGCCAGCACGCCCTCGGGCGCGTCCAGCCACTCCACGTGCGTGCCGGCACCGAGGCCGGGCTGCTCGCGCCGCAGTGCCAGCGCCGAGCGGTACATCTCCAGCGTCGACTCCGGGTCCCCGGTCTGCGCCTCGACGCTCAGGTCACCCCAGTACTCGGGCTGCGGCAGCCAGCTGCCGCCCGCCCCGAAGCCGTACGAGGTCCCCTCGGCCGTCCACGGGATCGGCACCCGGCAGCCGTCGCGGAAGCCGTCCTGGCCGCTGGCCCTGAAGAAGGACGGGTCCTGGCGTGCCTCGTCGGGCAGTTCGGTGACGTCCGGAAGGCCGAGCTCCTCGCCCTGGTAGATGTACGCGGAGCCGGGCAGCGCCAGCATCAGCAGGGTCGCGGCGCGGGCCCGGCGCAGGCCGAGCGCCCGGTCGCCCGGGGTGCGCAACTGGGTGCCGAGACCGGGCGGGTTCGCGAAGCGTGTGGCGTGCCGTGTGACGTCGTGGTTGGAGAGCACCCAGGTCGTGGGCGCGTTCACGGGCCGCATCGCGGCGAGCGAGGAGTCGATGACCTTCCTCAGCCCGTCCGCCTCCCAGTACGTCGACAGGTACTGGAAGTTGAACGCCTGGTGCATCTCGTCGGGGCGCACGTAGTTGGCGGTGCGCTCCACGGTGGGTGTCCAGGCCTCGGCGACCAGGACGCGTTCGCCCTCGTACTCGTCGAGGACCTTGCGCCAGCTGCGGTAGATCTCGTGGACGCCGTCCTGGTCGAAGAACGGCATGACATCGTTGCCCAGCAGCTTCAGCTGGTCGTGACCGCCGATGTCGGGCAGGCCGGGGGCCTTGACCAGGCCGTGGGCGACGTCGACGCGGAAGCCGTCCACGCCCATGTCGAGCCAGAACCGCAGGATGGAGCGGAACTCGTCCTGGACGGCCGGGTGTTCCCAGTTGAAGTCGGGCTGCTCGGGCGCGAAGAGGTGCAGGTACCACTCGCCGTCGGCGACCCGGGTCCAGGCGGGCCCGCCGAAGATGGACTCCCAGTCGTTGGGCGGGAGTTCACCGTCGGTGCCCTTGCCCGGCCGGAAGTGGTAGCGGTCGCGCAGCCGGGAGCCGGGGCCCTCCTCGACGGCCCGCTGGAACCAGTCGTGCCGGTCGGAGGAGTGGTTGGGGACGAGGTCGACGATGACCCGCAGTCCCAGGTCGTGGGCGTCGCGGATCAGCCCGTCGGCATCGTGCAGCGTGCCGAACATCGGATCGATGGCCCGGTAGTCGGCGACGTCGTAGCCGGCGTCGGCCTGCGGCGAGGCGTAGAAGGGGCTGAGCCAGACGGCGTCGGCACCGAGGTCCTTGAGGTACGGCAGCCGGCCGCGTATCCCGTTCAGATCGCCCATGCCGTCGCCGTTGCCGTCGGCGAAGCTCCGCGGATAGACCTGGTAGATCACCGCGTCGCGCCACCAGCCCGTGTCCTTGCCGGTGGTGGGTGTGGCGGGGGCAGCGAGATGCTGGGTCATGTCGTCCCTGGTAGTCGTCGGGTGGGGGGCGGTGCCCGCCCGGTCCGGCCGGAAGCGGACCGGGCCGGCACCGGACGGGCCGGCGCCGCGGTGCGGGTGCGGTGCGGGTGCGCGGAGGGCTGCCCGCGCAGGTCAGCCCTTGACGGCACCGGCGGCGACGCCGGTCACCAGGTGCCGCTGTGCGAAGAGGAAGACGATCGCGGCGGGGATGGCGATGAGCACGGAGGCCGCGGTCATCGGTCCCCACTGGGCGCCGTACTGGTTGACGAACTTCTGCAGTCCTCCGGCGAGCGTGAGGTTCTCGTCGCCGACCATGAAGGCGGAGGCGTACGCGACCTCGCCCCAGGCGGTGATGAAGGAGTAGAAGGCCGTCACGGCGATGCCCGGACGGGCCAGCGGCAGGATCAGCCGCCAGAAGGTGCCGAACGGATTGAGGCCGTCGACCTGTCCGGACTCGTCGATCTCGCGCGGAATGGTGTCGAAGAAGCCCTTCATCATCCAGGCGCAGAACGGCACCGCGATGGTGAGGTACGTGATCACCAGTCCGGCGGGCTCGTTGAGCAGCCCCAGGCTGGACATGATGTTGTAGATCGGCACGATGAGGACCGCGACCGGGAACATCTGGGTGATCAGCAGCGTCCACATCAGTCCGCGCTTGCCGGGGAAGCGGAAGCGGCTGACGGCGTAGCCGGTGGTGGCGGCGACCATGACGCCGAGGACGGTGGTCAGGCCGGCGACGAGCAGCGAGTTGCCGAACCAGGTGAGGAACTCGGTGTCCTCGACCAGGTTCGAGTAGTTCTCGAAGGTGGTCTCCTTGACGAAGTCCGTGGTGGTCGCGTACTCCGCCGGCTTGATGGAGGTCAGGAAGACCCACAGCACCGGGAAGACGGCGATCACGGACGTGACGAGGAGGGTGGCGTGCAGGCCGAAGGAGGCCAGCGGGGAGCGGTGGCCGCGGCCCCTGACCTTCCCGGGCCTGGTCGTGGTGGTTGCGGTCGTCACCAGACTTCTCCCTGCTTGCGGAGGACGCGCTGGTAGATGGCGGCGAAGACCATCAGGAGGATCAGGATCAGGACGCCCCAGGTGGAGGACTGCGCGAAGTCGCGGGGGCTGATCTCGAAGGAGAACTTGTACGCCTGGGTGACGAGGATCTGGGTGGCCTCGCCCGGTCCGCCCCGGGTGAGCAGGAAGATCACCGGGAACATGTTGAAGGTCCAGATGGTCGACAGCAGCACCACGGTGGTGGAGACCGACCGCAGGCCGGGCATGGTGATGTGCCGGAAGCGCTGCCAGGCGCTCGCGCCGTCCATCTCGGCGGCCTCGTACAGCTCGCCGGGTATGGACTGCAGCCCGCCGAGGAGGGCGACCATCATGAACGGCACGCCGAGCCAGACGTTCACGGCGATGACCGAGAACTTGGCCCAGGTGGGGTCGTTCAGCCAGGGCACGGCGTCCAGGCCGCCGCCCGCGAGGATCTTGTTGAGGAGGCCGTTCTTCTCGTTGTAGAGGAAGCGCCAGGCGAAGACCGAGACGAAGCCCGGGACCGCCCAGGGCAGGATCAGCATCATCCGGTAGACGCCGCGGCCCGCGATCCTGCGGTTGAGCATGTTGGCGAGGCCGAGCCCGAGGGTGAACGTGATGGAGACGCAGGCCACGGTCCACACCAGGGTCCAGCCGAGCGTGGCGAGGAACTTGTCGCCGGTGATCGCCGCCGTGTAGTTGTCCAGTCCCACGAACTCGTACGTGGCGGGGAGGTGGTTGACGCCGATGGAGCGCTCGACGTTGCGTTCGTTGGCGTCGGTCAGCGACAGGTAGATGCCGCGGACCAGCGGGTAGCCGATGATCACACCGATCACGATCACCACGGGGGCCACCATGGACCAGGCGTACCAGTGGGTGCCGGCGGAGCGGCGCCTGCCGCGCGGCGACGGGCTCGTATGACCGGTTCCGCGGCTCCGGCCGCGGGCGACGTCGTCGCCCGCGGCCTTCGCCACCGACCGGCTGCTGCTGTCCACAGCCATCGTCAGTCGGCCTGCCTTCCTGTTACTTCCAGCCCTTGAGGAGCGAGCGGTACTCCTTGCCGACGGCCTTGGCACCCTTGTCCGGGGTGGTCTGGCCGGTCAGGACCTTGGTGTACTCGGTGACCAGCGGGGCGAACAGGCTGCCGGTCTCGGGGATCCACGGGCGCTCGACGGCCTTGTCGACGACCGGCTTGAAGAAGCCGACGATGTCGTTCCCGGCGACGGCCGGCTCGGAGTAGACGGCGTTGCGGGTCGGGAGCAGGCTCAGCTCCTCGGCGACCTTGGCCTGGGCCTTGGCGGAGGTCATGTACTCCACGAAGGCGTAGGAGGCGTCGAGGTTCTTGGAACCGGCGTAGACGGCGAGGTTGTGGCCGCCCTGCGGGGCGCCCTGGCCGGCGGATCCGGCCGGGACCGGAGCGATGCCCAGATTCGCCTTGTCCTTGAACTCCTTGCCGGCGTAGGTGTCGGCGACGGCCCAGGGGCCGTTGATCATCATGGCGACCTTGCCGTCCTTGAAGGCCGTCTGCATGTTGTTCCAGCCGTCGGTGGCGTCGGTCTCGGCGGCACCGGAGTCGACCAGGTCCTTGACGACCTCCATGGCCTTCACGCCGGCGGCGTCGTCGACGGTGACGGTCTTGTTCTCGGCGTCGACCAGGTCACCGCCCTCGCCGTAGAGGAAGGACAGGAACCAGTAGGCGTCGTCGCCGCGCAGGTACAGGCCGGTCTTGCCGGTCTTCTTCTTGATCTTCGCCGAGACGGTCTTCAGCTCGTCGACGGTCGTCGGGACCTCGACGCCCGCCTCCTTGAAGATCTTCTGGTTGTAGAAGATGCCCATGGAGTCGATGACCTGGGGCACGGCGTAGGTCTTGCCGTCGTACTTGGTGGAGGCGGCGGCCTGCTCGATGAAGTCCTTCTCGTCCTTCAGGGCGGCGGTGCCGTCGAGCGGGGCGAGGTAGCCGAGGTCGGCGAACTCCGGGGTCCAGGCGACCTCGGAGCGGATCACGTCCGGGGCTCCGGAGCCGGACTGCGCGGCGTTCTTGAACTTGTTCTGCGCCTCGCCGAAGGGAACGTTGACGTACTTGACGTCGACCTTCGGGTGCTCCTTCTCGAAGCCCTCCGCGAGCGCCTTGAAGACCTTGTCCTCACTGCCGACCGTGGAGGTGTCCCACCAGGTCACGGTGCCGGAGAGCTCGCCGCCGGCGCTCTTGTTGCCGCTGCTGTCCTCGTCGTCTCCGCCGCACGCCGTTGCCGCGAGCGCCATCGTCGCGACCAGTGCGGTGGCCGCTATGCCACGTCGCATGTGAACTCCTTCAGGGGGTGCCGCTCCATCACGGCGCCGGGTCGTCGAGGAACGTAACAAGGATGAAAGACGACCGAAAGACCTTGCGAAGAATTTCTGCAAGGAGGAGTGATCGTTACATTCGCGTGTCCTCGAAGTTGCCGTATAGGCCCTTGTCAGACTGGCGTGAGGCGCGCCACAGAGCCTGAGTGCGCCCCTGCAAGCCCTACCGCAAGCCCTTGCAGGACTGTTACCGTCCATCGACACCTGTCCGGTTCGTCCGATCTGCTGAGAGGGCAAGAAGACATGACCCAGGAGCTGACCTCGGCAACCCCCGTCGGTGCGACGACGGGCTGGTGGCGCGACGCCGTCATCTACCAGGTGTACGTGCGTTCCTTCGCCGACAGCGACGGCGACGGCATCGGGGACCTGCGCGGCATCCGCGCCCGGCTGCCGTACCTCGCGGACCTGGGCGCCGACGCGGTCTGGATCACGCCCTTCTTCGCCTCCCCGCAGGCCGACGGCGGGTACGACGTCAGCGACTACCGGGCGGTGGACCCGCTGTTCGGTGAGCTCTCCGACGCCGACGACCTGGTGCGCGAGGCGCACCGGCTCGGACTGCGGGTGATCGTGGACATCGTCCCCAACCACACCTCCGACCGGCACGTCTGGTTCCAGGAGGCCCTCCGCGGCGGGGCCCCGGCCAGGGCGCGCTACCACTTCCGCCGCGGCCGGGGCGCACACGGCGAGCTGCCGCCGAACGACTGGGAGTCCGTCTTCGGCGGCCCGGCCTGGACCCGGGTCCCCGACGGCGAGTGGTACATGCACCTGTTCGCGCCCGAGCAGCCCGACCTCAACTGGGAGCACCCGGAGGTCCGCGAGGAGTTCGAGTCGATCCTGCGCTTCTGGCTGGACCTGGGGGTGGACGGGTTCCGTATCGACGTCGCGCACGGCATGATCAAGGCGGACGGGCTGCCCGACATCGGCGCGCGTGAGCAGGCCAAGCTGATCGGCTCCCAGGTCCTGCCCTTCTTCGACCAGGACGGCGTGCACGAGATCCACCGCTCCTGGCGGCGCCTGCTCGACTCCTACGACGGACAGCGCATCGGCGTCGCCGAGGCGTGGGCGCCGTCGGCCGACCGGCTGGCGCTCTACGTCCGCCCCGACGAGCTGCACCAGGCCTTCAACTTCCACTTCCTGCAGTGCCCCTGGGACGCGGACCGGATGCGGGAGGTCGTCGACGCCTCGCTCGCCGCGACCGGCTCCGTCGGCGCCCCGGCCACCTGGGTGCTGTCCAACCACGACGTCGTACGGCACGCGACCCGCTACGGCGAAGGGGAAACGGGCCTGCGCCGGGCGCGGGCGGCGGCGCTGCTGATGCTGGCGCTGCCCGGCTCCGCGTACATCTACCAGGGCGAGGAACTCGGTCTGCCGGAGGTCACCGACCTGCCGGACGAGGTGCGCCAGGACCCGTCCTTCTTCCGCGCGAACGGGCAGGAGGGCTTCCGCGACGGCTGCCGGGTGCCGATCCCGTGGACCTCGGACGGATCGTCGTACGGGTTCGGGCCGGCCGGCAGCTGGCTGCCGCAGCCGGCGCACTGGGGCGCGCTGAGCGTCGAGGCGCAGACCGGCGATCCCGCGTCCACACTGGAGCTGTACCGCACGGCACTGGCCGTACGGCGCGAGCAGCCCGGCCTCGGGGACGGGCCCATGGCCTGGCTGGCGGCCCCGGAGGGCGTGCTGTCGTTCTCCCGGCGCGGTTTCGTCTGCGTGCTGAACACGAATGGAGCAGCCATGGAGCTTCCCGTTCCCGGCCGGGCACTGCTGTCCTCGGCACCACTGGAGTTCCCCGCGGGATCCGCGCGGGACACGGTGCGTATTCCGCCCGACTGCTGTTCGTGGTGGGCAATCTGACATGCGACCGGTACAGTCCAAACCCATGACCGCTCGGCTCGCCGACATCGCAGCCCAGGCGGGGGTCAGTGAAGCCACAGTCAGCCGGGTGCTCAACGGCAAGCCGGGGGTGGCGGCGGCCACCCGCGAATCAGTGCTGGCCGCACTCGACGTGCTCGGCTACGAACGCCCCGTGCGGCTGCGCCAGCGCAGCGCGGGCCTGGTCGGACTGATCACCCCCGAACTGGAGAACCCCATCTTCCCGGCGCTGGCGCAGGTCATCGGCCAGGGGCTGACCAGGCAGGGGTACACGCCGGTGCTGGCCACCCAGACCCCCGGCGGGTCCACGGAGGACGAGCTGACGGAGATGCTGGTGGAGCGCAGCGTCTCCGGCATCATCTTCGTCTCCGGCCTGCACGCGGACACCACGGCGGACATGACGCGCTACGACAAGCTGCGCGGCCAGGGCGTGCCCTTCGTCCTGGTCGACGGCTTCTCGCCAAAGGTGCAGGCCCCGTTCATCTCCCCGGACGACCGGGCGGCGATGCGGCTCGCCGTGACCCATCTGATATCCCTCGGCCACACCAGGATCGGACTGGCCCTGGGACCGAAGCGCTTCGTGCCCGTGGTCCGCAAGATCGAGGGCTTCGTCCGCGCCATGCAGGACCACTTCGGGCTGACGCCCGAGCAGATCGAGTCGGAGTTCGTCCAGCACTCGCTCTACACCCTGGAGGGCGGCCAGGCCGCGACCTCCGCGCTGCTGGACCGGGGCTGCACGGCCATCGTGTGCGCCAGCGACATGATGGCGCTGGGCGCCATCCGCGCCGCCCGGCAGCGCGGCCTGAGCGTGCCCCGCGAGGTCTCGGTGGTCGGCTTCGACGATTCACCGCTCATAGCCTTCACCGATCCGCCGCTCACGACCATCCGCAAGCCGGTCACCGCGATGGGCCAGGCCGCCGTGCGGGCCCTGCTGGAGGAGATCGGGGGCACCCCAGCCCCGCACAGCGAGTTCGTGTTCATGCCCGAGCTGGTGGTACGGGGCTCCACCGCTTCCGTCCCCGTGCGGGAACCCGGGGTCACGGCTCGTTCATAGGGCGTAGACAATGCGCTGAGAACCCGACCGGAGGATGATCGATGGTAGGGGCCGAATCTGGCAGACTTTCACACTATGGGTGAAGCGACAGTGAAGACTTTGGACGGCCGGGAGGCCCCCCCGTCACCCATCGTGGACGCGGCGGAGAGCCCCGACGAGAAGCCGTCGCGCCCGGAGAGGCTTCACCGGCTGCGCACCCCGCGCCATCCGCGCCTGTGGTTCGAGATCCTGCTGATCGCGGTCAGTTACTGGCTGTACTCCCTGGTCCGCAACGCCGTCCCGGAGCAGCGGGTGGAGGCCCTCCGCAACGCCGACTGGATCTGGGAGGCGGAGCACCGGCTCGGCATCGCCGTCGAGGAAACGGTCAACCACGCCGTCAACTCGGTGACATGGCTGATCGTCGGCATGAACTACTACTACGCGACGCTTCACTTCGTGGTCACCATCGGTGTGCTCGTCTGGCTCTACCGCCGGCACCCGGGCCGTTACGCGCCGGCGAGGCTGGTCCTCTTCGCGACCACCGGCATCGCCCTGCTCGGCTACTACCTGTATCCGCTCGCCCCGCCCCGGCTGATGAGCGGGCGGGAGTTCGTCGACACCGTCCTGGTCCACCAGACCTGGGGGTCGATGGCCTCCGGCGACCTGAAGAACATGTCGAACCAGTACGCCGCGATGCCCTCCATGCACATCGGCTGGTCGGTGTGGTGCGGCATCGTCATCGCCCTTCTGGCAACGGCTCCCTGGGCGAAGATCCTGAGCCTGCTCTACCCCGCGACGACGCTGGTCGTGATCGTCGCCACCGCCAACCACTTCTGGCTGGACGCGGTGGGGGGCGTGCTCTGCCTCGCCTTCGGCTTCGCGCTCTCGTACGCCTGGTACGGCACCTCGCCGCACCGGCTGCCGCGGCACGCGCCCCGTACCGGCGAGGGGACCGGGTCCGTGCCCCGGCTGCTGCGCGCCTTGAGAAATCGGTAGAAGCCGCCAGATCTTCCCTTTGAACGGGACAAAGCGCACAATGCAAGTGCGGGCCGATCAGCCTGTCCGCCCGCATTGACGCGAAGGAGGCGATTCGCATGGCCGACGTCTCTCGCCGCCGGAGTGACCTTGCGACCCACCCCGACATGCCCGAGATGAGAGAGCGGTATGCGCGGCTGCTCCAGGGACGGGACGTGGTCTTCGTCGACGGGCCGGTGCTCGTCGCGGGCCTGTACTGCGCCATCTCCCCCTGGGTCGTCCACTTCTCCGGGCAGAGCCCCGACCTCATGATCAACAACCTGATCATCGGTCTCGCCGTCGCCGTGATCGGCTTCGGCCTCGCCCAGACCCCCGCCCGGATGTACGGGCTGAGCGGCGCCCTGGCCATGCTGGGAGCCTGGCTGATCGTCTCGCCGTGGGTGGTCACCGACGGCCCCGACGCCGGAATGATCTGGAACAACGTCGTCGTCGGCGCCATCACCTGCCTGCTGGGGCTCTTCGCGGCCGCGATGCTCGCGCGGACCGACCGGACCGGCACCACCGCCGGCTGAGAAGAGGGGCGCCTCAGGAGGTCCCGTAGAACAACTCCTCGACGACTGCCCGCGCGCGACGCGTCGTGCGCCGGTAGTCGTCGAGCATTTCCCCGCTGCTTCCGATCTCATATCCGAGATACCGACCGACGGCCGCGACTTCCCGGCTGTCGCCGGGGAAAGTATCGCCCGCCCGGCCCCGCACCAGCATCACCGCGTTGCGCACCCGGGTCGCCAGCACCCACGCCTCGTCGAGGACCGCTGCCTCCTCCTCGCCGAGCAGCCCGGCTCCGGTGGCCGCGGCCAGCGCTTTTCTCGTACGGGTGGTGCGCAGCCCCGGCACGGCATGGGCGTGCCGCATCTGGAGCAGTTGCACCGTCCACTCCACGTCACTGAGCCCGCCGCGGCCCAGTTTGGTGTGCAGGGTCGGGTCGGCGCCGCGCGGCAGCCGCTCTGACTCCATCCGCGCCTTGAGTCGCCTTATCTCACGTACGGCGTCGTCGCCGAGCTCCGCCGGGTAGCGCAGCGGGTCGATCAGTTCGATGAACCGCTCCCCCAGTTCCGCGTCGCCCGCCACCGGCTCGGCGCGCAGCAGCGCCTGGCTCTCCCAGACCAGCGACCAGCGCCGGTAGTACGCCTCGTACGACTTCAGGGTGCGCACCAGGGGGCCCGACTTGCCCTCGGGCCGCAGGTCGGCGTCGATGAGCAGGGGCGGGTCGCTGGAGGGCAGCTGGAGCAGTCTGCGCATCTCGGCGACGACGGTGTTGGCGGCGCGGGCCGCCTCCTGTTCGTCGGCGCCCTCGCGCGGCTCGTGGACGAACAGGACGTCGGCGTCGGAGCCGTAGCCGAGCTCGTGCCCGCCGAAGCGGCCCATGCCGATCACGGCGAAACGGGTGGGGAGGGTGTCTCCCCAGTGCTCCCTGACCACCGCGCGCAGGGCGGCGGAGATGGTCGCGGCGGTCAGGTCGCTGATGGCGTCCCCGACCTGGTCGACGAGCGCGCCGGGGTCGAGGGACGCCGGCCCCTCCCCCGCCGCGGAGCCGGCCGCGACGCCGCCCGGGGAGACTCCGGCGGGGCGGCCGGAGCGGCCCGCCGTCCTGCCCGCGGCGGTGCCCTGGGCGCCGTTCGAGGAGGCGGGCGGCGCGCCCCGGCCCTGCGTCCGCCCGAAGGCCCCGGCCGGCCCGCCCTGGGTCCGCTCGGCCGTGCCGGCGGGCCGCGACTCCTCGGCGGCGGGCCAGCCCTCCTGCGGCCCGTAGGCGGCGATCAGTTCGGCCGCTGCCGTACGGAACAGCTCGCGCCGCCGGATGGCACGGGCGGCCGTGACCGCCTGCCCGGCGCCCTCCGCGCGGCCCACGGCGGCCTGCGCCTCCTGCTCCAGGTGCTGCCGGGTGCGCGGCCGCAGACCCTCCGGGTCACCGAGGATGGCGACGGCCTCGGGGGCGCGCAGCAGCAGGTCGGGGGCGAGGCGGCCGGCGGAGAGCACCCGGGCGAGGTTCTCGGCCGCCGCCCCCTCGTCCCGCAGCAGCCGCAGGTACCACGGGGTCTTGCCCAGCGCGTCCGAGACCTTGCGGAAGCCGAGCAGCCCCGCGTCCGGGTCGGCGGAGTCGGCGAACCAGCCGAGCAGGACGGGCAGCAGGGTCCGCTGGATCGCCGCCTTGCGGCTGACGCCCGAGGTGAGCGCCTCGAGATGGCGCAGCGCGGACGCCGGATCGGCGTACCCGAGGGCCTGGAGGCGCTGGACGGCCGCCTCGGGACTGAGCCGCACCTCCTCCTGGGAGAGATCGGCGACGGCCTCGAGCAGCGGCCGGTAGAAGATCTTCTCGTGCAGCCGGCGGACGACGGAGGTGTGCCGCTTCCACTCCCGGGTGAGCTCGGCGACCGGGTCGGTGCGCAGCCCCAGCGAGCGGCCCAGCCTGCGCAGGTCCGCCTCGTCCTCGGGCACCAGATGGGTGCGGCGCAGCCGGTGCAGCTGGATGCGGTGCTCCATGCTGCGCAGGAAGCGGTACGCGTCGTTCAGCTGGGCGGCGTCGGCCCGGCCAACGTAGCCACCGCCGGCGAGCGCGTGCAGGGCGTCGAGGGTGGTCGCGCTGTGCAGGGAGGCGTCGCCGCGCCCGTGGACCAGCTGCAGCAGTTGGACGGCGAACTCGACGTCGCGCAGGCCGCCGGGGCCGAGCTTCAGCTCGCGCTCGACCTGGGCGGCCGGGATGTTGGCGATGACGCGGCGGCGCATCCGCTGCACGTCGGGGACGAAGTTCTCGCGCTCGGTCGCGTGCCACACCATGGGGGCGAGGGCGGCGGTGTACTCGGTGCCGAGCTCCAGGTCGCCCGCCACCGCCCTGGCCTTCAGCAGCGCCTGGAACTCCCAGGTCTTGGCCCAGCGGTGGTAGTACGCGATGTGGCTGGACAGGGTCCGCACCAGGGGGCCGTTCCTGCCCTCGGGGCGCAGGTTGGCGTCCACCGGCCAGATGGTGCCCTCGGCGGTCGTTGCGGAGCAGATCCGCATCATGTGCGAGGCGAGCCGGGTGGCGGCCTGGAGTGCCTTGGCCTCGTCGGCGCCGTCGACGGGCTCACCGACGAAGATGACGTCCACGTCGGAGACGTAGTTCAGTTCGTGGCCGCCGCACTTGCCCATGGCGATGACCGCGAGCCTGCACTGCGCGGCATCCGCGGGCGCCTCGGCCCGGGCGATGCGCAGCGCGGCGCGCAGCGTGGCGGTGGCGAGGTCGGCGAGTTCGGCGGCGGTCTGCGCGACGTCGGTGGTCCCGCACACGTCGCGGGCGGCGATGGACAGCAGGCACCTGCGGTACCCGACCCTGAGCGTGTCCGGGTCCACCGCCTCGGCGAGCCCGCGCTCGAACTCCTCCACCCCGGGGTGCAGGTCGGCCGGCTCGTACACGGCCAGCGCCCGCCAGTCGCGCGGATGCCGGGCCAGGTGGTCGCCGAGCGCCTCCGAGGTGCCCAGCACGCCGAGCAGCCGGTCCCGCAGCGGTTTCGCGCTGATCAGCGTGGACAGCAGCTCGCCGCGTTCGCCGGGCGGCTGCGCCTCCACCAGGCGCACCAGCCCGCGCAGCGCCAGGTCCGGGTCGGCCGTGGCGCCGAGCCCGTCGAACAGCACCGGATCGCTGCGTACGGGGCCGAGTTCGGGCACCTCGAGGAGTCGTTCGGCGGCCGTGGGATCCGTGAATCCGTGCCGCACCAGCCGCGTGAACGTACTGCTCCTGCGCCCGCCGCCGCCTTCCAGCACCACCGATCCGCCTCTCGGGTCCGTCTTGATCCGCCCCCGGACGAGCCTAACCCGCGCGGCCGTGGGCCGGTACGTGCGCGCCGTGCGTGGGGAAGCTGCGCGCCCTGCGTGGGGAAGCTGCGCGCCGGGGCTCTTCCGGCCGGCCGCGCCGGCGGCCGCCGCCTCCGGGCGTCTCAGACCTTGTGCGCGCGGTAGCTGTCGCGGTCCATGTCCCGCACCTCGACCGAGAAGTGCGTCCGGACGCCGGGGACCTCCGCGACGTGCTTGCGGACGAGGTCCAGGACGGCCTCCGACAGCGCGGCCTTCTGCTCCGGCGTGCGGCCGGAGAGGATCGCCAGCTGGATCAGCACGGCGGCGATGTCCCGCTCGCCCGCCCCGAGGTACGACTCCTCGATGCGGTGGAAGCGGGTCTTGAAGGCGGCCGTGGTGGCGTCGATGAGCGGCGGCACGGTGGCGTGCAGGTCCCGGGCGAAGCCCTGGCGGTCGAAGGCGGGGGCGAGTTCCTCGGAGTACTCGACGCGTA
The DNA here is from genome assembly GCF_009916105.1 of Streptomyces sp. GC420. Classification (GTDB taxonomy): domain Bacteria; phylum Actinomycetota; class Actinomycetes; order Streptomycetales; family Streptomycetaceae; genus Streptomyces. The sequence goes on from NZ_JAAAXQ010000082.1 coordinate 15,160, forward strand.
CGAGCGGCATGGGAGGTCCTTCCGGGCGGGTGCGGGCGGCGACCACCGTAACCGTCCACGCGCACGGTGGCGGGGCCCGGCCTGGTGGGCGCCTCTCGTCCCCGGCCGCCCGACGGGTGCATGACCCGGCCGGCCGGACGGACGGCGAACTGCGGCGGGACGGCGGCGATCCGCTCCGGCGGTGGTCGCCGCCGCGGATCGCCGCCGTCCCGGGCGACGCCGCCGGGGTCCCGCGTCCCGCTGCTACAGCACCGGCAGGTTCTTGCGCAGCTCGAAGGCCGTGACCTCGGAGCGGTACTCCTCCCACTCCTGCTTCTTGTTGCGCAGGAAGAAGTCGAAGACGTGCTCGCCGAGGGTCTCCGCGACCAGTTCGCTGCGCTCCATCAGGGAGATCGCCTCACCGAGGTTCTGCGGCAGCGGCTCGATGCCGAGGGAGCGGCGCTCGGAGTCGGTGAGCGCCCACACGTCGTCCTCGGCGCCCGGCGGGAGTTCGTAGCCCTCCTCGATGCCCTTGAGGCCGGCGGCCAGGAGGACGGCGTAGGCGAGGTACGGGTTGGCACCGGAGTCGATCGAGCGGACCTCGATGCGGGTGGAGCCGGTCTTGCCCGGCTTGTAGAGCGGGACGCGCACCAGGGCGGAGCGGTTGTTGTGGCCCCAGCAGATGTACGACGGGGCCTCGCCGCCCGCGCCCGCGGCGCGCGAGGAGCCGCCCCAGATGCGCTTGTAGGAGTTGACCCACTGGTTGGTCACGGCTGAGATCTCGCCGGCGTGCCGCAGCAGGCCCGCGATGAAGGACCGGCCCACCTTGGACAGCTGGTACTCCGAGCCCGACTCGTGGAAGGCGTTCCGGTCCCCCTCGAAGAGGGAGAGGTGGGTGTGCATGCCCGAGCCGGGGAATTCCGAGAACGGCTTGGGCATGAAGGTCGCCTGCACGCCCTGCTCCAGCGCCACCTGCTTCATGACGAGGCGGAACGTCATGATGTTGTCGGCGGTGGACAGCGCGTCGGCGTACCGCAGGTCGATCTCCTGCTGGCCGGGGGCGCCCTCGTGGTGGCTGAACTCGACCGAGATGCCCATCGACTCGAGCATGGTGATCGCCTGGCGGCGGAAGTCCATGCCGACGTTCTGCGGGGTGTGGTCGAAGTACCCGGAGTTGTCCGCCGGGGTGGGCCGCGAACCGTCGACCGGCTTGTCCTTCAGGAGGAAGAACTCGATCTCGGGGTGGGTGTAGAAGGTGAACCCGAGGTCGGAGGTCTTGGACAGCGTCCTCTTGAGGACGTAGCGGGGGTCCGCGAAGGAGGGGGAACCGTCCGGCATCAGGATGTCGCAGAACATCCGGGCTGTGCCGGGGGCCTCGGCGCGCCACGGCAGGATCTGGAAGGTGCCGGGGTCCGGCTTCGCGATCATGTCGGATTCGTATACACGCGCGAATCCCTCGATCGCCGAGCCGTCGAAACCAATGCCCTCGTCGAAGGCCTGCTCCAGCTCGGCGGGAGCCACCGCGACCGACTTGAGGAAGCCGAGCACGTCGGTGAACCACAGGCGCACGAACCGGATGTCGCGCTCCTCGAGCGTACGGAGCACGAACTCCTGCTGCTTATCCATAGTTCCCTATCCTCGCAGGTCAGTCGGGCTGTGCACGATCACCGGGGCACATCTGGCGGACTAAGGGGGCTCATCAGTATCACCTGGCGGCGTTACCGGCGCGTTTCGGACCCCGGAGCACCGCCTCCACGCACCTGCCGCCATTGTGGAACACGGGAGGCCGTCGGTTCCCCAGCGGGTGCGCACCGGGAAGGCCCGGACGAGAATGAAGCCGTCCGGCAGTGCAGTCTCTTGCCCGAGGGCCCGTACCGGGAGCCCTCGCCGAGGAGGTACGCGATGACGACCGCCGAAGACATCATGCACCCCGGGGCCCACTGGATCCCCTCCCACGAGACCCTGGACCGTGCCGCGCAGCTGATGCGCGAACTGGACGTCGGCGCCCTGCCGATCAGCGACCAGAACGAACGGCTCTGCGGCATCATCACCGACCGCGACATCGTGGTCGGCTGCGTGGCCATGGGCCACGACCCGTCCAAGGTGACCTGCGGCGAAATGGCCAAGGGCACGCCGCGCTGGATCAACGCGGACGCCGACGTGACCGACGTACTGCGGGAGATGCAGGGCCACCAGATCCGCAGGCTTCCGGTCATCAAGGACAAGCGGCTGGTCGGCATGATCAGCGAGGCCGACCTGGCGCACCACCTGTCCAAGGACCAGCTCGCGAGCTGGGCGGACAAGGTGTACGCCACACAGAAGTAGACCCCGCGGAAGCGGCACCCGCGGCGGTTGCGCCCCAGCCCGCGCCGGGCCCGGAGGGCCGGGGCCACGGCCTCCCGGGGCCCTGCCGACGCCTCCGGCCGAACGAAGGCCGGGGGCGCCGGTCCCGGACGCGGTCCGTCGGGGCCGTGCCCGCCGGGACCGGTCCGGGGGTCCGGAGCCGTCCGGGCGGGCAGGCACCGAACCGGGGGGGACCACCGTGGATCGCGTCACCACCCCTCAGATTGCGTCAGAGAGACGATTACACTGGGCGGGTGCCTCAACTTCGCCTCGCTCTGAATCAGATCGACTCGACCGTCGGTGATCTCACCGCCAACTCCGAGTCGATCGTGCACTGGACCCGGCACAGCGCCGAGCAGGGCGCCCACCTGGTGGCGTTCCCCGAAATGGTGCTGACCGGCTACCCCGTCGAGGACCTGGCCCTGCGCTCGTCCTTCGTCGAGGCGTCCCGGGCGGCGCTGCGCGCGCTCGCCGCACGCCTGGACGCGGAGGGCCTCGGGCGGATCCCGGTGATCGTCGGCTATCTCGACCGCTCCGAGAAGGCGCGCGCCCGCTTCGGCCAGCCCGCCGGAGCCCCGCAGAACGCCGCGGCGGTGCTGCACGGCGGCGAGGTCGTGCTGGCCTTCGCCAAGCACCACCTGCCGAACTACGGCGTCTTCGACGAGTTCCGCTACTTCGTGCCGGGCGACACCATGCCCGTCATCCGCGTGCACGGCGTCGACGTCGCGCTCGCCATCTGCGAGGACCTGTGGCAGGACGGCGGCCGGGTCCCGGCCGCGCGCAGCGCGAAGGCCGGGCTGCTGATCTCCGTCAACGCCTCTCCCTACGAGCGCGACAAGGACGACACCCGGCTCGAACTCGTGCGCAAGCGGGCCCAGGAGGCCGGCTGCACGACGGCGTACCTCGCGATGATCGGCGGCCAGGACGAACTGGTCTTCGACGGTGACTCGATCGTCGTCGACAGCCGGGGCGAGGTCGTCGCCCGCGCCCCGCAGTTCTCCGAGGGCACCGTCGTACTGGACCTCGACCTCCCGGCCGCGAGCCCGCACCCGCCGTCCGGGGTCGTCGACGACGGCCTTCGCATCGAGCGCGTCGTACTGTCCGAGGAGCCGCTCCCGCCGTACGAGCCCGAGCTGAGCGGCGGCTACGCCGAGCGGCTGGACGACGCCGAGGAGGTCTACTCCGCCCTGGTGGTGGGCCTGCGCGCCTACGTCGCGAAGAACGGCTTCCGGTCCGTGCTGATCGGCCTGTCCGGCGGCATCGACTCGGCTCTCACCGCCGCCATCGCCTGCGACGCGCTTGGCGCGCAGAACGTGTACGGCGTGTCGATGCCCTCGAAGTACTCCTCCGAGCACTCCAGGGGCGATGCCGCGGAGCTGGCCAGGCGCACGGGGCTGAACTTCCGCACGGTCCCGATCGAGCCGATGTTCGACGCGTACATGGAGTCGCTGGGACTGACCGGGCTCGCGGAGGAGAACCTCCAGTCGCGGCTTCGCGGCACGCTGCTGATGGCCCTGTCCAACCAGGAGGGGCACATCGTGCTGGCCCCGGGCAACAAGTCCGAGCTGGCCGTGGGTTATTCGACGCTGTACGGCGACTCGGTGGGCGCCTACGGGCCGATCAAGGACGTCTACAAGACGACGGTCTTCGAGCTGGCGAAGTGGCGCAACCGGGCGGCCGGGGAGCGCGGCCAGACCCCGCCCATTCCGGAGAACTCCATCGTCAAGCCGCCGAGCGCGGAGCTGCGCCCCGACCAGGTCGACACGGACTCACTGCCGGACTACGACGTGCTGGACCGGGTGCTGGAGCTGTACGTGGACCGTGACCAGGGCCGGGACGCGATCGTGGCGGCCGGGTACGAGCCGGAGCTGGTGGCGCGGATCCTGCGGATGGTCGACGCGGCGGAGTACAAGCGGCGGCAGTACCCGCCGGGCACGAAGATCTCCGCGAAGGGGTTCGGCAAGGACCGGCGGCTGCCGATCACGAACCGCTGGCGCGAACACTCCTGACCGCGCCCGCGCAACGGGAAGGGGGCCGCACCTCGTGGCCCCCTTTGCGCGGCGGGCGGACCGGAGGACGAGTAGCCGAGGGGCCTGTCCCTCGCGGCCCCGGTCCTCGACCGCCCCGACGGGCCCGGTCGCCGGACGGGCCCGGTCAGGCGACGGGAGCGGCCGCGGGCTCCGAGCCCTCCTCGGCCGCGGCCGAGGAGGCGACGACCCGGGACGCCGACGGCTCCGCGGAGCGTTCCAGCAGACCCGCGAGTGCGGCGACGGCCAGGCCCACGACGGCCAGAGCCGCACCGACCAGGGTCGGGGAGGTCCAGCCCCAGCCCGCGGCGATCGCGGTGCCGCCGGCCCACGCCCCGCCCGCGTTGGCGAGGTTGAACGCGGAGTGGCTGGAGGCGGAGGCCAGGGTCGGGGCGTGCCGCGCCTTCCGCATGATGAGCATCTGCAGCGGTGTGGTGGTCATGAAGCCGACCGCGCCCAGCACGACGACCGTGACCAGCGCCGCCCACTTCACGTGGACGGTGAGGTCGAAGACGACCAGGACGACGGCGAGCGCCGCCAGGGAGCCGTACAGCGTGGGCCGCAGCGCCCGGTCGGTCAGCGGTCCGGCGGCCAGCGCGCCCAGGGTCATGCCGATGCCGAAGAGCGCCAGCACGAAGGTCACGGAGGTCTCGGCGAGGCCGGTGACCTCGGTCATCATCGAGGCGAGGTAGCTGTAGACGGCGAAGACCCCGGCGAAGCCGAAGACGGCGGTCAGCAGGCCGAGCCACACCTGCGGGTGGCGCAGGGCGCCCAGTTCGCGGCGCAGGCTCTGCCCGCCGTCCGCGGGCAGGGCCGGGACCAGCCGGGCGAGGGCGGCCATCGAGAGCAGGCCGATCGCGGCGACGACGAGGAAGGTGGCGCGCCAGCCCAGGCTCTGACCGAGCAGGGTGGCGGCGGGCACGCCGACGATGTTGGCGACGGTGAGGCCGAGGAACATGGTGGCGACGGCGCGTGCCTGGCGGCCCTCGCGCACCAGGCGGGCGGCGACGACCGCGCCCACGCCGAAGAAGGCCCCGTGCGGGAGTCCGGCGAGCACCCGGCCCGCGAGGAGGGTCGTGAAGCCGGGGGCGAGGGCGGAGGCCAGGTTGCCGACGGTGAACAGCGCCATCAGCAGCAGGAGCATCCGCCTGCGCGGAATTCCGGAGCCCAGTGCGGTGAGCAGCGGGGCGCCGATGACGACGCCGATGGCGTACGCGGAGACCAGGTGGCCGGCGGTGGGGACGGAGGTGCCGAGGTCGTCCGCGACGTTGGGCAGCAGGCCCATCATCACGAATTCCGTCGTACCGATGCCGAACGACGCGATGGCCAGCGCGAGGAGCGCCAGTGGCATGGGAGACCTTTCGGGGCTGCGAGGTGTTCCTCGGTAAGTTCCTTAGCGGAACAAAGTCTCTCACGCCTTCTGTTCCACGGCGTATGCCGCGGCGTGAACACCGGGTGTCGCCCCCGTCTTTTCGCGCCGCCGCGCGCGGGGCCCTCCTGCCCCGCCTACCAGGTGACCCGCGCCGCGACCGGCAGGTGGTCGCTGCCCGTCGCGGGCAGTGTCCAGGAGGACACCGGCTCCAGTTCCTTCACCAGGATCTGGTCGATCCGCGCCATCGGGAACGAGGCGGGCCAGCTGAAGCCGAACCCGTCGCCCGCCGCACCCTGCGTGGAGCGCATCTGCGAGGTCACCGGCGACAGCGCGCGGTCGTTCATGGTGCCGTTCAGGTCGCCGAGCAGCACGATCCGCTCCAGACTCTCGCGCGCGATGGCGTGCCCGAGGGCGTCGGCGCTGTCGTCGCGCTGGCCTGCGGTGAATCCCGCGTCCATCTTGACCCGTACCGATGGCAGGTGCGCCACGTAGACCCTGACCGCGCCCGCCGGGGTGGTGACGGTGGCCCGCATCGCGCGGACCCAGCCGAGCTTGATGTCCACCGGCTCGGAGTCGCTGATGGGGAACTTGCTCCAGAGGCCGACCGTGCCCTGCACCGAGTGGTACTTGTACGTGCCGGCCATCGCCTTCTCGTACGCGGGGACCGCGCTCTCGGTCAGTTCCTCCAGCGCCACGACGTCCGCGCCCGAGGCCGCCACGTCGGCCGCGGTGTCCTCCGGGTCGGGGTTCTCCGCGTTGACGTTGTGCGTGGCGACGGTGAGTTCGCCCCCGGCCTCCCCGGCGGCCTTCTCTGTGAGCAGTCCGCCGAACAGGTTCAGCCAGACGATCAGCGGCAGCAGCAGGGCGATCAGCGCAGTCGCCGAGCGCCGCAGCAGCCCGAGGGCGAGCAGCACCGGTACGCCGACGCCCAGCCAGGGCAGGAAGGTCTCCATCAGACTGCCCAGGTTTCCGACCGAGTTGGGGATCTGCGCGTGCAGCATCATCAACAGGGCCAGCAGCACGGCGAACACGGCGAGGACGATGCCCCTGCGCCACAGGCCGCGGTCTCTGCGCAGGCGTTGCAGAAGGCGCCGGGCACGGGATCCGGACTGCTCCGGCCCCGAGGTTCCACTCCCCGTCTCCGTCATGTACGCCTGCGTCATACCGCTTTCCTCACTGCCTGGTTCACCGGCCTCGCCCCGTGGCGGCGTGCCCGTGTGCCGTCCCGGACGCCTTCCGGCGGCCGGGTGTCCGGAGGTCGCCCCCCGGGGACAGCACAGCACGCGCGCTGTCACCCGCCACAAGACACTAGGCGATTCACAGCTTTCCGTACCGCCCCTCGGGGGCGGCACTGATTCGACGACGAGGAGAGTGCGCCGGAGGGTTCCATTTGTGCCGGACCGGGGCGGGCCTGTGACAGAACAGGCACACTCCGGCCGGAGCCCGGCACGGGTCTCCCGCCGGGTTCACGCCGACGGGCGCAGTCCGGCGAGGAGCGCGTCGACCAGCGTCTCCGACAGCCCCTCGTCGAGGGAGGAGTCGGTGCGCAGGAGAGTGCGGGTGAGCATGGGACCTGCGAGGATGTCACCGAGCAGCTCGACGGTGAGGTCGCCCCGGAGTTCGCCGTCCGCGATACCGCGCCGCAGCACGGCGTCCATGCGATGGCGGCGGACGTCCACGACCGTGCGGTGGTACTGCTCCCAGAGCCTTGGATAGCGCCGTGCCTGGCCGACGACGCTGTGCATCATCGCGGAACTCCGCTTGGCCAGACCCCGGCGGCGGATCCCCTCGAGTATGGCGACGAGGTCGTCCCGTACGGAGGTACCGGGCAGCGGCGGCTCGGGTTCCTCCATCGCCACCAGCACGTCGACGAAAAGGGCCTCCTTGCCCTCCCAGCGCCGGTAGATGGTCGCCTTGCCGACGCCCGCGGCGCGGGCGATGCCCTCGATCGACAGCTCCGCGAGCGGCACGCCCTCCTCGAGGAGCCGCAGCACGCTCTCGATGATGGCCCGCTCCACGGTTTCGCTGCGCGGCCTGCCCCGCCCCGGGCGGACGGGCACCGCGGCGGCCTCGCCCGGGAGCCCGGGGCCGGCCGCACGCTCCCCGCTCCGGGCGGACGCGGGGACCCGCCCGGACGCGGGGACCCGGGCGGACGCGGGGACCCGGGCGGCGGCCGGGTCGGGGGTGGTCCTCGGGGCAGCCGACGCACCGAGCGATGGCATGTGGTTCCGCCTCCTCATTTCACTGGTGTGCGGTCATTCTCCCGTGACCGCGGCGCGGGGATCAGCCAGGGTGGCCGGCCCGGTCCGTGAGGGCCGCACGCGGCGGCCCCCCGGGCTCCTCCGGTGCGCGGCCCGGCATGAACCGGGCCACGACGACGACCCCCGTCAGGGCGATTGCGGCCGCGACCCAGGCCGTGATGTGCATGGCGTGCAGGAACGCCTCGTCGGCGGGACCCACCAGGGCACGGCCCGCGGCACCGAGGCGTTCCGCGGCGCCCAGCGTCGCCTCGATGGACTCGCCCGCCTCGTGACGTACGGACGGGGGCAGGACGCCCAGCTCGCCCTTGATGCCGTCGCGGTAGGCGGCGGACAGCACCGAGCCCAGCACGGCCACTCCCATCGCCCCGCCCACCTGCCGGAAGGTGTTGTTGATCGCCGACCCGGAGCCCGCCTTCTGCCGTGGCAGGGTCTGCATGATCGAGACGGTGACCGGGGGCATGATGTTCGCCATCCCGACGCCCTGGGAGAAGAACACCACCTCCAGCGCCCACAGCGGCGTGTCCGCCTCGAAGAAGGCGAACGCGGCCAGGCCGCCCGCGACCAGGGTCATGCCCGCGGCACACGTGGTGCGCGCGCCGAACCGGTCGACGACGAGCCTGGCCTGGGGCGCGAAGACCATCTGGGCGACGGCCAGCGGCAGAATGAGCAGTCCGGCCTCCAGGGCGCTGAAGCCGCGCACGCTCTGCAGGTAGAAGGCCGAGAAGAAGGTGACGCCCATCAGGGCGAAGAAGACCAGCGCTATCGCGGCGACGGCCGCGGCGAACGCGGGCTCCTTGAAGTAGCCGACGTCCAGCGCGGGATGGTCGCTGCGGCGCTCGAACCAGACGAACCCGGCGAGGACCAGCAGCCCGCCTGCGATCGGCAGCAGCACGGTCGGGGCGGTGAAGTCCGCGAGTTCGCCGCCCCTGATGATCCCGTACACCAGCAGGACGAGCCCGATGACGGACAGCACGACGCCCAGGGGATCGGTCCGGCCGGGCCGCGGGTCCCTGGAGTCGGGCACCAGGACGACCATCGCGGCCAGCGCGATCAGCACGACCGGCACATTGACGAGGAAGACCGAGCCCCACCAGAAGTGCCCGAGCAGCAGCCCGCCCGTGATCGGTC
>NZ_JAAAXQ010000826.1 GCF_009916105.1 Streptomyces sp. GC420
GGGTTCGTCGGCAGAGTCAGATGTGTATAAGCGACAGGGTCGGGGTGGGGGTCGGATCGTTCATGGCGTGTCCCTTCGGGCGGCTCCCCGCGACGGCGGCCGGTACGGCGGTGTCGCGAGATACAAGAGGCGGGTACGGGGTGGAAGGGGCCGGTGGCACCAGCCCCGCCGACCGTGGCAAGCGACCAGCGGGGCTGGTGGCACCAGGGGTGCGAATTCCCCTACCGGGCCAGCAGGGTGTCGAGTGCGGTGGTCAGGTCGGCGACCGGGTCGGTGGCCTCGCCGTGGGCGCGCCAGCCGATGAAGCGGTCCGGGCGCACCAGGACGGCGCCGTGCGGGGTGTGCCCGCGGGCGGCGGTCCAGGTGGAGCGCAGGTCCCGGTAGTCGCCGTCGAGGTGGCCGAGACGGATCGCGTCCAGCGGCAGTCCGCTCTGGGCGGCGATCTTCTCGGCGGCTTCGCACCAGGCCTGGCCGTCCTCTCCGGCGATCAGCAGGAAGCGGCCGGGGCGGACCAGGCGGGCCAGGGCCACACGATTGCCGTCCAGGTCCTCCAGCCAGGCGTGGGGC
>NZ_JAAAXQ010000827.1 GCF_009916105.1 Streptomyces sp. GC420
GGGCGGGGCCGTAGATGTGGACGGGGCGGGTGAACGGCTGGTAGCCGCCGAAGCGGAGCCACAGCAGGCTGTGGAGGTCGGCGAGGTGGTCGGAGTGCAGGTGGGTGATGAAGACGGCCGTCATCCGGTCGGCGGTCAGGCCCGCGAGGTCGTACTGGCAGAAGGTTCCCGGGCCGCAGTCGACGAGGTAGGCGCGGTCCTCGACGAGCAGTACGGAGGCGATGCCGGAGCGGCCGCGCATCGGCACCGGGCCGCCGGCGGTGCCGAGGAGGATCAGTTCGGTGCCGCCGCGCGGCGGGCGCGGGCCCGTGGTGCCGCCGGGACCGGTCGCCGTGGTGGCGGCGGCCCCGGCGGGCAGGGCGCCGGCCGCCGCGGTGGCGGTGAGGCCGGAGAGCGCGGCCGCCGAGCGCAGGATCGTACGGCGGCGGGGCCGGATGTGTGCCCGGGCCTCGGTCTGGGCGTGCACCTGGCCCTGGGCCTGGGCTTGGACAGGGGTGTGCGGCTCTGTGTGCATGGGCCTTCCCGGAAGGTGTGAGAGGCGAGGGGGGAATGGACGGCGTTGCGG
>NZ_JAAAXQ010000828.1 GCF_009916105.1 Streptomyces sp. GC420
GTGGTGGGCCGGGATCGGAGGGAGGGTGCCGTCGGTCTCGTACGCCGACAGCATCTCGATGCGGCGGGTGTGGCGCTCCTCGCCGGAGTACGGCGTGTTCAGGAAGATCTCGACGAACTTGGTGGCCTCGTCGACCGTGTGCATCCGGCCGCCGATGGAGATCACGTTGGCGTTGTTGTGCTCACGTCCGAGCGCGGCCGTCTGCTCGCTCCAGGCCAGTGCCGCCCGCACGCCCTTGACCTTGTTCGCGGCGATCTGCTCGCCGTTGCCGGAGCCGCCGATCACGATGCCCAGGGAGTCGGGGTCCGCGGCCGTCCGCTCGGCGGCGCGCAGGCAGAACGGCGGGTAGTCGTCCTGGGCGTCGTAGATGTGGGGGCCGCAGTCGACGGGCTCGTGGCCACCGGCCTTGAGCCACTCGACGAGGTGGTTCTTGAGTTCGAAACCGGCATGGTCGGAACCGAGGTACACGCGCATGGTCCGAGTGTGACACGGCCGCTCCGGGCGGGCTTCCCGGGGGCCGACCCCTGGCAGGCCGGGGCGGCCGGGGCAGGGG
>NZ_JAAAXQ010000829.1 GCF_009916105.1 Streptomyces sp. GC420
CTCCTGCACGCCGTACCAGAGCAGTTCGTGGTCCTCCGCCCCGTCCACCGTGAACCGGGCGTCGTCGTCTCCCAGGTCGGCCGCCCCCAGCGCGTCCGCCGCCGCCGAGACGTCCGGCTCCGCGTCGTCACCGTCCACGTGCACGGCCGCCGCCCCGGACAGGGGAACCGCCTCGGCGATCCGCACCTCGCCGAGGCTGGAGGGGTCGAGCCCGCGGTCCGGATCGGCCACGGCCTTGCCGTCCGGTACGTCGACGGCGACCACCACCCGGCGCCGCGCGGCGCCGGGGTCCGCCGCGATCAGCCGCAGCGAGGCGGCGGCCGCCCGGTTCAGCGCCGCGTACTCCAGTTCCTCGATGTCGTCCGAGACGTACCACTCCCGCAGTCCCGGTGTCACCGCGTAGGCGGTGAGTGGTCCTGGACCCAGCTCTCCCGCCTTGTGCGCCTCGGCGAGACCATGGAGGGTCAGGGGGACGTAGACGCGCATGGCCGACCGCTTTCTGACTGCGTACGAGCGTGAGAAGACCGCTTCAGCATACGGGGGCGGGTC
>NZ_JAAAXQ010000830.1 GCF_009916105.1 Streptomyces sp. GC420
TGTATAAGAGACAGGTACGGGCCGTGCTCGTGTGCGCGGCCCTGTGCAACGACGCGAAGCTCAGCGTGCCCTCCGGCCCGGACGGCACGTGGGGCGCGCTCGGGGATCCCACCGAGGCCGCACTCCTCACGGCGGCGGCCAAGGCCGGTCTCGACCACGACCGCCTCGTGCACGACCACCCCAGGACCGGCGAGGCCCCCTTCGACAGCGTGCGCCGGCGGATGACCACTGTGCACCGGACCCCCACGGGCGGGGCGAAGGTGTGCCTGAAGGGCGCGCCCGAGGCGGTACTGGTCCCCGGCGTTCTCGCGGACCCGCCCGGAGTGCGGGACGCGGCGCGCCGCGAGGCGGGACGGCTGGCCGCCGCCGGCTACCGCGTGCTCGCGGTCGCCGGCGCCACCGTGCCGGACGCCCCCGCCGACCCGGAACGGGCGGAGCACGGCCTGGGCCTGCTCGGCCTCGTGGCGATGAGCGACCCGCCGAAGCAGTCGGCCGCCGACACGCTGGCGGCCTGCCGCCGGGCGGGCATCACGCCTGTCCTGATC
>NZ_JAAAXQ010000831.1 GCF_009916105.1 Streptomyces sp. GC420
GTGGTAGCGCTGGGCGACCACGGCCCGGGCTGCCCTGGTGAGCTGGGTCAGGCGGGTGTTCCACTCGGCGATGGCGTCACCGGGCCGGTCTCCGTCGCGGTGGAACGCGAGTCCGGTGTTTCCCTTGTCGGTGGCGGCGAAGGCGTAGCCCTTGGAAAGCACCCAGTCGGCGATGGCCCGGTCGTTGGCGTACTGCTCTCGGTTGCCGGGCGTTCCGGAGACCACCAGGCCGCCGTTCCAGCGGTCCGGCAGCCGGATGACGAACTGGGCGTCGCGGTTCCAGCCGTGGTTGGTGTTGGTGGTGGAGGTGTCGGGGAAGTACCCGTCGATCTGGATGCCGGGTACGCCGCGGGGTGTCTCCAGGTTCGCGGGGGTGAGACCGGCCCAGTCCGCCGGGTCGGTGTGCCCGGACGCCACGGTTCCCGCGGTGGTGAGTTCGTCGAGGCAGGCGGCCCGCTGGTGGGCCGCTCTTGGGACACGCAGGACAGTGGCGCGTACGCAGTGCCCGGAGGACGAGGCCGAGCCCGGGGAGGAGGC
>NZ_JAAAXQ010000832.1 GCF_009916105.1 Streptomyces sp. GC420
CCCCAGGCCAGCAGCAACGACTTGAACATGTTCAAAAACAGGTCTACAGTCCACGACAACAGCTTTTTGAACACGTTCAAGAAGCGTTCCGGAAGGGGTGGGGAATGGACCTCACTGTGGTCACGTACATCGTCTATCTGTCCGTCAGCATCGGACTGACCGTCTGGGTGGCGCGCACCCTCAGCAGGAACGGCCAGATCTTCCTCGCGGACGTACTGCGCGGGAACGAGAAACTCGCGGACGCCGTGAACCACCTGCTGGTGGTCGGCTTCTATCTGGTCAACCTCGGCTTCGTCGCGCTGTATCTGAAGGTCGGGGACCCGGTGGCGGACACCAGGGGCGTGTTCGAGGCGCTGTCGGAGCAGCTCGGCGTGGTGCTGCTGGTGCTCGGCGTGCTGCACCTCGGCAATGTCTGGGTGCTGAACAGGATCCGCCGGCGGGGGGCGATGGACCGTGAGGAGCTGCCCCCGGTGCCGCCGCAGGGCTGGACGGCTCCGGCCGCCGGGGCGTGACCGGGATGACC
>NZ_JAAAXQ010000833.1 GCF_009916105.1 Streptomyces sp. GC420
CGGCGGGGCGGAACCGGGGCGGCGCGGTGGTCCCCGCGATCGCACGACACCGACACGCGCCGGTGCCGTGTGGCACCGGCCCCGGGGCCGCCGTTCACCGGCCACGGGCCGGGACGCCCTCGCAGCCGGCCCCCGGGCGGGCACCCGCCGCCCGGATTCCGCCCCGGGCGACCGGCGCGCCGGACCGCTGCCGCACGGCGCGGAAGACACCCCGCCCCGCGAAGGGGGCAGCACGCGCACGGCGCGGTCGCGGACACGGGCGCGCACCGGCCGTGCGCAGGACGCGGGAAGGAGCGATGGGGCGCCGGGGGAGGTGGTGACGGCCGTCCTCGCGCGGCTGCTCGCGGCGCGCACCGGCCGTGCCGCAGGACGCGGGAAGGAGCGATGGGGCGCCGGGGGAGGTGGTGACGGCCGTCCTCGCGCGGCGGCGCGGCAGTCGCCGGATGCCGGGCGCCACCGGTACACCGGGCCGGGCCCCGGGGCGGGCCCCGGGGTGTCGCGCCTGCCGGGGTG
>NZ_JAAAXQ010000834.1 GCF_009916105.1 Streptomyces sp. GC420
CCCGGGCCCCGTGCCCGGCCCCACCGGGACGCCGTCCCCAAAGACCCCGGCCGCGCACGGCCGGGTGGGCGCTTCGCGGGGGCTCGGCGGTCGTCCGCCAGGGTCGGAATTCGCCGACGACGATCGGGCTACGGTGGGTTCACCGGCGTCGGCCGGCCCGGCGGGCGTTGCGTGGCGGGTCCCGGTACCGGTCCCGGACCATCCGCCCGCGACGGGCCCGCCGGTGGCTCTGATCGGTCGCGTACGCGCTCCGCCAGATTCTGGGCCATCGCCTGTGGCGGGGCGTCCGATGCCCGGACCGGGCAGGCCCGGTGGACGTTTCCTGGGACCGGGCCCGGCGGGCCCGCCCCGCGGCGTGTCGACGCGTTCGCCGGGGGCGCCGGGGGCGTCGGGGCCCGGCCCCAAGCTGTCAACCACGGGCGTGAGTGTGCCATCCGGCCGTGCGTCCGGGGCGGGGCCTCGGGAACCGGAACGGGCCCGACGGGTCGCCGGGTTGGCGGGTCAGGGG
>NZ_JAAAXQ010000083.1 GCF_009916105.1 Streptomyces sp. GC420
GGACAGGGCGGACGGGGATGGGGCGACGGCGGCGTCCGGGACGGGCGGCTCGAGCGGGGCGACCGCGAGCGCGGCCGCCGCCCGCATCTGCACGCCGCGTCCGGGGTAGTAGCCGGCGAAGACCTCCGCGCAGCGGGCGAGATCGCTCGTCCAGCCCTGCCAGCGGGGCATGACGAGGGTGAAACCGGTGCGCACGAGCTTGCGGCACACCGCCCTCGCCAGCGCCGCGACCTCCGCGTTCGTCCTTGCGTCCGTCCCCGTGTCCGTTCCCGCGTGTGCCAGCCGCTCGCGCCAGCGCGGCAGGCAGCGCGCGAGATCGCCGTTCGTCCCGCGGGCCAGCGATCCGTCCGGCCGGTAGCGGGGCAGCTCCTCCGCGAGATCCTCGCCGAGCAGCGGGGTGCACAGGCAGGCGACGAACCATCCCATGTCGTACCGCTCGGCCTCGCTCAGCAGCCGTGCCCGCGAGTACAGCAGGATCCCGGCCCCGTCGATCTCCTCGAACCCGGCGTCCAACTCCTTCTCCAGGGCGTCGGCGTCCGCCCGGTCGGCGGCCGTCGGCTCCTCGCGCAGGACGAGGAGTACGTCGAGGTCGGAGCGGCCGGGGCGGGCGTTGCCGCGCGGCACGGAGCCGTACAGGTACGCCGAGCGCAGCCGCCGCCCGAAGATCTCCGGGGCCCGGTCGCGCAGGGCCGCGACCACCGGCCGGAACGGCTCGCCGATGCGGCCCAGGGAGCCCTCGCGGGCGATGTACCCGGCGCTGTCCAGCCCCTTGTCCGGCTCCCCGCGCGGGTCCGGCTCCCCGCCGGGGTACGGCACTCCGCCGCGGTACTCGACCGGCTTCCTGCCCGCACCCGTCTCACCGTGGCACCGGGAGCCCCTGGGCTGCTCCGGCTCCCGCGGAGCCTCCCGAAGGACCGCGCCCCGCCCTCTGTCGCTGCTCATGCGCCCACTGTGCCGTCACGGCACCGCCCCGCGCCCGGACTCCGGCCCAGGAACCTCCGGAGGCGTGAACGCGCGGGGCCCCGTTCACCCGGATGCTGTCGTTCCATCCGGGGCGGGGCCCTGCGAACCGGCGCCGTGAACCATCGCCGTGAGTCGCTGCCACGAGTCGCTGCCACGAGTCGCTGCCCGGCGTGCGGTGCGGCGTGGTCAGTGCGTCAGCGGGACCGCTTCGCGAGCCGCTCGACGTCCAGGAGGATCACGGCTCGCGCCTCCAGGCGCAGCCAGCCGCGCTGCGCGAAGTCGGCGAGGGCCTTGTTGACGGTCTCGCGGGAGGCGCCGACGAGTTGGGCCAGCTCCTCTTGGGTGAGGTCGTGTACGACGTGGATGCCCTCTTCCGACTGCACGCCGAAGCGGCGGGAGAGGTCCAGGAGCGCGCGGGCGACCCGGCCCGGTACGTCGGAGAAGACCAGGTCCGACATCTGGTCGTTGGTCTTGCGCAGGCGCCGGGCGACGGCGCGCAGCAGTGCCGCGGCGACCTCGGGGCGGGCGTTCAGCCACGGCTGGAGGTCGCCGTGACCCAGGCCGAGCAGCTTGACCTCGGTGAGCGCGGTCGCCGTGGCGGTACGCGGGCCCGGATCGAAGAGGGACAGCTCCCCGATCAGCTCGCCGGGGCCGAGGACGGCCAGCATGTTCTCGCGGCCGTCGGGGGAGGTGCGGTGCAGCTTCACCTTGCCCTCGGTGACCACATAGAGACGGTCGCCGGGGTCGCCCTCGTGGAAGAGCGCGTCACCGCGCGCGAGGGTCACCTCGGACATCGAGGCGCGGAGCTCCGCGGCCTGCTCGTCATCGAGCGCCGCGAAGAGCGGGGCGCGCCGCAGAACGTCGTCCACGAAATCTCTCCTATGTCGACCTGCTCGGGACCCGGACCCGTGGTCCGGTCCCCATAATGCCGGACGGGTCAAACAGTGCGATCAATCACAAGTTTGCCGGACCCCGCGCGCGGGATGTGAGTCAGGGGGCCAATTGGGGTGGTGTTCCCCTAGGGCCGGGGCGGATGTCAGTGTCTCCCTTTACGCTGGCCGGGTGTCCGATACGCCAGTGAGAGCACAGGCCAAGGGTTCCCCACGTCCCTCCGCGGGCGGCGGGTCGAGAGCATCCGGGGGACGTGATTCCGCTGTGGGCGAACAGTCTCCCGCCGGGCTCCCAAAAGCCGTAAAGGCCGCCAAGAAGACGCCCGCGAGGGGCGCCGGTGCGGTCGCCGGACGGGCCGGTGCGCCGGCCGCACGGACCGCGAGGACCGCGAGGACCAAGCCGGAATCGCGGCTGGCGATGGTCCGGCGTGCCCGTCGCATCAACCGTGAGCTGGCCGAGGTCTATCCCTACGCCCATCCGGAACTGGACTTCGAGAACCCCTTCCAGCTCCTCGTCGCGACGGTCCTGTCCGCGCAGACCACCGACCTGAGAGTCAACCAGACGACGCCGGCCCTCTTCGCGAAGTACCCGACTCCGGAGGACATGGCGGCGGCCGTGCCCGAGGAGCTCGAGGAGATCATCCGGCCGACCGGCTTCTTCCGGGCCAAGGCGAAGTCGCTGCTGGGTCTCTCCGCCGCGATCAGGGACAGGTTCGGCGGCGAGGTGCCCGGCCGCATAGAGGACCTGGTCTCGCTCCCCGGCGTCGGCAGGAAGACCGCGTTCGTCGTGCTCGGCAACGCGTTCGGCGTCCCGGGCCTCACCGTGGACACGCACTTCGGGCGTCTCGTGCGGCGCTGGAAGCTCACGGAGCAGGAGGAGCCGGAGAAGGTCGAGGCGGAGATCGCCGCGATCATCCCCAAGAGCGAGTGGACGATGTTCTCGCACCGGGTGATCTTCCACGGCCGCCGCATCTGCCACTCCCGCAAGCCGGCGTGCGGCGCCTGCCCGATCGCGCCACTGTGCCCCTCGTACGGGGAGGGCGAGATCGACCCGGAGAAGGCGAAGAAGCTGCTCAAGTACGAGATGGGCGGTTTCCCCGGGCAGCGGCTGAAGCCCCCGCCCGGCTACCCGGGCCGTCCGGCACCGCCCCTGGGCGCGGAATGACGCGGTTCCCCGGGGGAACAGGCCGTTTGAACGGGCCGGCGACCGGTCCCGTACCTCCGGGTCCAGGAGCCGGCCGCTGCGGGACGGGCCGCGGCGGGACCGGCGGAGGCAGGACGGGCCGTGAAGGCGGGACGGGGCACGGCGACTCAGGTCGTGGCCGGACGGGTCATGGCGGGTCGGACCATGGCGAGGCGGGCCCTGACGGGACCCTGCGGTGCCCGGTCACGCGGGCCGGTGCGGGCCGCCGGGGGAGGAACGATCGGCCGGGTCACAGACGTTGTGCGGAGGACGGACGGGGGTGCCGGTGACACAGACCAGCGGGACGAGGCGGACCAGCGGGGCCGAGGGAATGCGTGACAGCGGGATCGAACTTTCGGCCGAGGGCCTGCCCTCCTGGCTCGACCCCGTCGTGCGGGCCGCCGAGACCGTGCGGCCCGAGCAGCTGAGCCGTTTCCTGCCGCCCGAGCAGGGAGGCAGACAGTCCGCCGTGCTGATCCTCTTCGGCGAGGGCCCCAGAGGCCCGGAGCTGCTGCTGATGGAGCGCTCGGGGAGCCTGCGCTCGCACGCGGGGCAGCCCTCGTTCCCCGGCGGCGCCCTCGACCCCGAGGACGGCGATCCGCTCACCACCGGCCCGCTGCGCGCCGCGCTGCGCGAGGCCGAGGAGGAGACCGGCCTCGACCCGCGCGGTGTGCAGCTGTTCGGAGTGCTGCCGCGGCTCTACATCCCGGTCAGCGGCTTCGTCGTGGCCCCCGTGCTGGGCTGGTGGCGCGAGCCCAGCCCCGTCAAGGCGGTCGACCTGGCGGAGACGGCCCGTGTCTTCACCGTTCCCGTGGCGGATCTCACGGAGCCCGCGCACCGCGCGACGACGGTCCACCCCAGCGGCCACCGCGGCCCCGCCTTCCTGGTGGCGTCCGCCCTGGTCTGGGGTTTTACCGCCGGAGTGATCGACCGGCTGCTCCACTACGCGGGCTGGGAGCAGCCCTGGGACCCCACCAGGCAGGTCCCTCTCGACTGGCGTGCGTGAGACGGTGTGACGCGTGCTGTGCCGTGCGGGGGGCGACCCCAGACTTCCGGGATCCGCCGGATCCTCACCCACCCATGCCGAACGACCGACCCGGCGAACGATCTGCGAGGCTTGATTCGGTGAACGTGCTGGACATCCTGTTGCTGGTCGCCGCTGTGTGGTTCGCGATCGTGGGCTATCGCCAGGGCTTCGTCGTCGGCATCCTGTCGGTGATCGGGTTCCTGGGCGGCGGTCTCGTCGCCGTCTACCTCCTGCCGCTGATCTGGGATCAGGCCACCGACGGCGCCGAGGTCTCCACCTCGGCAGCCGTGGTGGCCGTGATCGTCGTCATCGTCTGCGCCTCCGTGGGGCAGGCCTTCACCACTCACCTCGGCAACAAGCTGCGCCGGCACATCACCTGGTCGCCCGCCAGAGCCCTGGATGCGACCGGCGGAGCCCTCGTCAACGTCGTGGCGATGCTGCTGGTGGCGTGGCTCATCGGCTCGGCCCTGGCCGGCACGACCCTGCCCACCCTGGGCAAGGAGGTCCGCAGCTCCAAGGTGCTGCTGGGCGTCTCACGGGTCATCCCGGCGCAGGCCGACACCTGGTTCACGGACTTCTCCTCGGTCCTCGCGCAGAACGGCTTCCCGCAGGTCTTCAGCCCGTTCTCCAACGAGCCGATCAACGAGGTGCAGGCTCCGGACCCGGCGCTCGCCAACAGCGCGGTCGCCCAGCGCGCCAAGAAGTCCATCGTCAAGGTCGTCGGTACGGCGGAGAGTTGCAGCAAGGTCCTCGAAGGCACCGGTTTCGTCTTCGCCGACGACCGGGTGATGACCAACGCCCACGTGGTGGGCGGTGTGGACGAGCCCACGGTGCAGATAGGCGGCGAGGGCAGGCTCTACGACGCGGAGGTCGTGCTCTACGACTGGGCGCGTGACATCGCCGTCCTCGAGGTGCCGGATCTGGAGGCCCGTCCGCTGGAGTTCACCGGGTCGGACGCCGTCAGCGGGGACGACGCGATCGTCGCCGGGTTCCCCGAGAACGGCGCGTACGACGTCCGCTCGGCCCGGATCCGCGGCCGCATCCAGGCCAACGGCCCCGACATCTACCACCGGGGCACGGTGCGCCGGGACGTCTACTCGCTGTACGCCACGGTCCGCCAGGGCAACTCCGGCGGCCCGCTGCTCACCGCGGACGGCAAGGTGTACGGCGTGGTGTTCGCCAAGTCCCTGGACGACCCGGACACGGGTTACGCGCTGACCATGGACGAGGTGCGCGGGGACGTCACCGCGGGCCGCACCGCCACCCGTGAGGTGGACAGCCAGGAATGCGCACTCTGAGCACTCCGACGCGCGGTACGCCCGGTACGCCGGGGGCGCGGGGCCGCTCGCTCCCCGGATCCGCGCGCCCGCCGGTCCGGCGCCTGCCGGCCCCGGTGCGGTGCCTGCGGCCCGGGCTCTTCTCGGGACGGCGTCCGCTCCTGGCCGGCGCCGGGCCTGTGTGCCTCTGGCTCGGCGCCGGCGTCGGCGCCAGGCCGCCCGGAGTCGGGACCCGCGTACCTCAGGGTCCCGCGTGCGTTCGTGTGTTGCGCGGGAGTTCAGTCCCGTGTGTGGCGCAGCCTCGCCGAGACCCAGCGGGCCCGGCGGCGGAGGATGCGTGGGATGCCGAGGCGGGGATCGTGCCCCGCGCCACCGGCCTGCGGACCAACCCTGTCGCGCGCACCCGGCGCAGCGGATGCGCGGCGGTTGTGTACTGCATCACCGTAGTCGTGCGTCCAGCCCATACCCCAAGCACTGCCCGTGCCCCAAGGTCGGTAACCGCCCCCGGGGCGGCCAATTGGCCTATGCGGGAGGCAATTGGCCGTTCGTAGGACAAGCGTTCCCCGGCGCTCCTCCCGCTGTCCCGGATCAGCGGTCGGGCTCGGGGTCCTTCAGCCAGTTGACCAACTCCGTCGAGAAGGCCACGGGGTCCTCCTCGTGCGGGAAATGACCGATACCGTCGAAGAGCCGCCAGCGGTAGGGGGCTTCGACGTACTCGCCCGAGCCGGCCGCGCTGCGGGTCCGCATCACCGGGTCGAGCGAGCCGTGCAGATGCAGGGTCGGCACCCGGACCGGCCGCTTCATACGCCGGTTGAACTGCAGCCCGTCGTAACGCGCGAGGGAACGGACCATCCACCGGTACGGCTCGACCGAGCAGTGCGCGGTCGAGGGAATGCACATGGCCCGGCGGTAGACGTCCACGTCCGCGTCCTCGGGCTGCCGCGGCCCCGACCAGTCGCGGATCAGCCTGCCCACCAGTTCCGCTTCGTCCGCGACGAGCTGACGCTCCGGCAGCCAGGGGCGCTGGAAGCCCCACACGTAGGACCCGGCCGTGGTCTGCCGGACGTCCTTCAGCATCGCTGAGCGCCAGCGCCGCGGGTGGGGCATCGAGGCGACGGCGAGCCGGCGCACCAGCTTGGGCCGCATCGCGGCCGCCGTCCAGGCGAGGTAGCCGCCGAGGTCGTGGCCGACGAGCGCGGCGTCCGGCTCGCCGAGGGAGCGGATGACGCCGGTGACGTCGAGGGCGAGGTTGCCCGGGTCGTAGCCGCGGGGGGTGCGGTCGCTGCCGCCCACGCCCCTCAGGTCCATCGCCACCGCGCGGAACCCGGCGTCGGCGAGCGCGGTCAGCTGGTGCCGCCAGGTCCACCAGAACTGGGGGAATCCGTGCAGCAGCAGCACCAGGGGCCCGTCGCCGGCCTCCGCGATGTGGAAGCGCGCGCCATTGGCGGCGACGTCCCGGTGGGTCCAGGGGCCGTCGATGCGAACGACAGAAGCGGCGGTTTCGGGGGCTGTCATGCGGATGAGCGTGCCACAGCCGACGAGTCCCCCGCGGACTTGTCCGTGAGCGGACGCGGGTGCGGCTTGACGGTCTGCAGTACGGCGGCCGTCTGCTTGGCGGAGCTCATGGACCTCTCCGGCGGCTTGACCTTCTTGAACTTGGCCAGCGCGAGCGCCGCCAGCAGGGCCGCGAGCAGTAGGAACGCTCCGCCCACGATCAGGAAGGACCAGGCGAGCCCGAGTCCGAGGTTGTGGATGCCGTACGCGGCGGCGAAGCTCAGCACCGGCAGCGAGAACAGTGCGAAGACACCCGCGACCGTGATGGCGCCGCCGCCCGCGGCCGCCTTCTTGGCGTCCCGCCGCAGCTCGGCCTTGGCGAGCGCGATCTCGTCGTGCACCAGCGCGGACATCTCGGCCGTCGCCGTGGCGACCAACTGCCCGAGGGTGCGGTTGCCATTGACGCTGACCGTGACCTCCGCGCCGGCCGCGCCGTCTTCGGCTGCGCTCATCGCTGTCTCCCTAAGTCGCTTCTTCGTCTCCGTCTGTCTCCGTCTGCTGTCAGATCATGCCGGACTGTCGTCACCGTTGCTCGCCCCGGGCATCGCGTTCGCCCGCCGACGATGCTCCGCGGCTTTTTTTTCGTAGATCTCGGCCATCCGCCGGTGGTACGCCGGGTCGTCGAGTTCGTAGATGTCGGGGATGCCGTCGAGGTCCTCGTCACGTTCCTCCTCCGCGTACAGCGCCGCGTACTTGCGGTTGCGCAGCTTCAGCAGCACGGTCGCGAGGACGGCGGCGATCAGGGAGCCCATGAGGACCGAGGCCTTGATCTCCTCGGTCAGGACCTCGTCGCCGGTGAAGGCGAGTTCGCCGATCAGGAGGGAGACGGTGAAGCCGATGCCGGCCAGCGCCGCCACGGCGAAGACGTCGGGCCAGGCGAGATCGTCGCCCAGTTCGGCGCGGGTGAAGCGCGCCGCGAGCCAGGTGCCGCCGAAGACACCGACGGTCTTGCCGACGACGAGGCCGAGGACGACGCCCAGCGTCTCGGGCCGGGTGAAGACGGCGGAGACCGACTCGCCCGAGATGGTCACACCCGCCGAGAAGAGCGCGAAGAGCGGTACGGCGAAGCCCGCGGACAGAGGGCGGATCAGGTGCTCGATGTTCTCGCCGGGGGAGTGGTCCTCGCCCTCGTGCCGGGTGCAGCGCAGCATCAGGCCCATGGCGACACCGGCGATGGTGGCGTGGATCCCGCTGTTGTACATCAGGCCCCAGATGACGAGGCCCAGCGGTACGTACACGTACCAGCCCCTGACGCCCTTGCGCAGCAGCAGCCAGAAGACGAGGAGCCCGGCGACGGCGCCGCCGAGTGCCGGGAAGTTCAGATCGTGGGAGAAGAAGACCGCGATGATCAGGATGGCGAAGAGATCGTCGACGACGGCGAGGGTGAGGAGGAAGGCCCGCAGCGCGGAGGGCAGGGAGGTGCCGATGACCGCGAGGACGGCGAGTGCGAAGGCGATGTCGGTGGCGGTGGGAACGGCCCAGCCGCCGAGCGAGCCGCCGCCGGTGGCAGCTGTAAGGACATAGACGACGGCGGGCACGATCATGCCGCAGAGCGCGGCGACGACCGGGAGGGCGGCGGCCTTGGGATCGCGGAGTTCGCCGGCGACGAGTTCACGCTTGAGTTCGATACCGGCGACGAAGAAGAAGATCGCGAGCAGTCCGTCGGCGGCCCAGTGCTGCATGGACAGGTCCAGGCCGAGGGAGGCGGGGCCGATGTGGAAGTCGCGCACGGCGTCGTAGCTGCCGGCGAGGGTGTTCGCCCAGACCAGGGCGACCAGTGCGGCGATGAGCAGCAGGACGCCGCCGAGGGTCTCCGTGCGCAGGGCTTCCGCGACGTAGTTCCGCTCGGGAAGGGACAGGCGGCCCAGCAGCTTTCGGTTGCCGGGGGTGCGGGACTCGGGCGCGGGCACGATGGAAGACCTCCGGTCGGTGGGCATGGCGGAGCACATGCCGACCAGACTTCCCGGCGCACCTATGGACTCATGTCGCGTCGCTGACGCGCCCCTCACTCTACCGGGGGTGTGTGCAGGTGTACACGGCGATCTTCGCATAAGCGGCAAAAAGGGGCGCCGCTCCTCGGTCTCCCTCGGAGCGGGCACCCCTTTCAGCGGTACCTGCGGCTTTCAGCGGTACCTGCGGCGGCGCCTTCCGGCAGCCTCGCTCGATGGTTCCGCGGCTCAGTCCTCGCTGGAGGAGCTGGGCAGCTTCGCCTGGATGAGGTCCATCACCGAGGAGTCGGTGAGGGTGGTGACATCGCCCAGGGCGCGGTTCTCGGCGACATCGCGCAGCAGTCGCCGCATGATCTTGCCGGAGCGGGTCTTGGGCAGCTCGGCGACCGGCATGATCCGCTTCGGCTTGGCGATCGGGCCGAGGTGTGCGCCGACGTGGTTGCGGAGCTCGGCGACCAGGTCGTCGGACTCGGAGGCCGTGCCGCGAAGGATGACGAAGGCCACGATGGCCTGGCCGGTGGTCTCGTCCGTGGCGCCCACCACGGCCGCCTCGGCGACCGCCGGGTGGGAGACGAGCGCCGACTCGACCTCGGTGGTCGAGATGTTGTGGCCGGAGACCAGCATGACGTCGTCGACCCGGCCGAGCAGCCAGATGTCGCCGTCGTCGTCCTTCTTGGCGCCGTCGCCGGCGAAGTACTTGCCCTCGAAGCGCGACCAGTAGGTGTCGAGGAAGCGCTGGTCGTCACCCCAGATGGTGCGCAGCATCGACGGCCACGGCTCGGTCAGGACGAGGTAACCGCCGCCTCCGTTGGGCACCTCGTTGGCCTCGTCGTCGACGACGGTGGCGCTGATGCCGGGCAGCGGGCGCTGGGCGGAGCCGGGCTTGGTCTCCGTCACGCCGGGCAGGGGGGCGATCATCATGGCGCCGGTCTCGGTCTGCCACCAGGTGTCCACGATGGGGCAGCGGCCGCCGCCGATGTGCTCCCGGTACCAGATCCAGGCCTCGGGGTTGATGGGCTCGCCGACCGAGCCCAGCACGCGCAGGCTGGACAGGTCGAACTTGGCGGGGATGTCGTCGCCCCACTTCATGAACGTACGGATCGCCGTGGGTGCGGTGTAGAGGATCGTGACGCCGTACTTCTGGACGATCTCCCAGAACCGGCCCTGGTGCGGCGTGTCGGGCGTGCCCTCGTACATCACCTGGGTGGCGCCGTTGGCCAGTGGTCCGTACACGATGTACGAGTGGCCGGTGACCCAGCCGATGTCGGCCGTGCACCAGTAGACGTCGGTCTCCGGCTTGAGGTCGAAGACCGCGTGGTGCGTGTACGAGGTCTGGGTGAGGTACCCGCCGGAGGTGTGCAGGATGCCCTTGGGCTTACCCGTCGTACCGGAGGTGTAGAGGATGAACAGCGGGTGCTCGGCCTCGAAGGCCTCGGGGGCGTGCTCGGTGGACTGGCGGTCCACGACCTCGTGCCACCACACGTCCCGGCCGTCGGTCCAGTCGACGTCCTGGCCCGTGCGGCGCACGACGAGGACGTGCTCCACGCCCTCGATGCGGGTGACGGCCTCGTCGACGGCCGGCTTGAGCGCGGTGGGCTTGCCGCGGCGGTAGCTGCCGTCGGCGGTGATGACCACCCGGGCCTGGGCGTCCTCGATGCGGGCGACCAGGGCGTCGGCGGAGAAGCCGCCGAAGACGACGGAGTGGGTGGCGCCGATGCGGGCACATGCCAGCATGGCCACGGCCGCCTCGGCGATCATCGGCAGGTAGATCGCGACGCGGTCGCCCTTGCGGACGCCGAGCTCCAGCAGGGCGTTGGCGGCCTTGGAGACCTCGTCCTTGAGCTGGGCGTAGGTGATGGCGCGGCTGTCGCCGGGCTCGCCCTCGAAGTGGATGGCGACCCGGTCGCCGTTGCCCGCCTCGACGTGGCGGTCCACGCAGTTGTACGCGACGTTCAGCGTGCCGTCGGCGAACCACTTGGCGAACGGGGGGTTCGACCAGTCCAGGGTCTGCGTCGGCTCGGTGGCCCAGGTGAGCCGGCGAGCCTGCTCGGCCCAGAAGCCCAGCCGGTCAGCCTTCGCCTGTTCGTACGCCTCCGCCTGCACATTGGCGTGGGCGGCCAGTTCGGCCGGCGGAGCGAACCGCCGCTCCTCCTTGAGCAGGTTGGCCAGGCTTTCGTTGCTCACGACATCTCCCTTTCCCAGGGCGTCCTATGTGTCCCAGGTCATAGCTCATCAGTCCGCCGCCCGGGTGACAAGAGTCATCCGGAAATTGGTTTAGACCTATGTCCCGAGGGTGAGGGTTATGGCCCCGCGTCCCGTCTCGCGGGGCCACACGGTCTCACGGACGGCAGGCGCGCTTGGTTCAGGCGCGCGACTCCTCGAAAGTCACGCCGATCCCCGGCAGGGCCTCCTCCGGGCTCACTCGGTGGAATACGCCCGTGCCGTTCACCAGCAGGTATGCCTGCGCCTCGCCCACATGGAAGTACATGCCGTGCAGTTCCAGGCTGCCGTCCGCGACGCGCCGGGCCACCCCCTCGTGGGCCAGCAGATGATCCAGCTGCTGCACCACGTTGGCCAGGCAGAGCTGCTCCACCGGGTCGGCGGACTCCCGCTCGGCGAGCCGCGGCGGGTCGCCGTCGCCCGGCAGCCGGCCCGTCATCCGCTCCAGGCTGGGCACGCCGTGCCGCAGCCACCGCTTCAGCGGGGTCCGGGCCCCACCGCGCGGGCTGTTCAGCAGAGCCTGCATCGCCCCGCACCCGGAGTGACCGCACACAGTGATGCTTCCCACACGCAGCACGTCGACGGCGTACTCGATGGCGGCGGCCACCGATTCGTCGGCGCCCTCCTCGCCCGGCAGCGGGACCAGGTTGCCGACATTGCGCACCGTGAACAGGTCGCCCGGCCCGCTGGAGGTGATCATGCTGGTGACCAGCCGGGAGTCGGCGCACGTCAGGAAGAGCTGAGAGGGACGCTGGCCCTCCTTGGCCAGCCGCGCCAGCTCCGCGCGGACCAGGGGAGCCGTGTCCCGCTGGAAGGCGCTGAGCCCGCTGGCGAGCTGCCCGCTGCCGGTCTGCGCGGGTGCCTGGGCATCGGTCTCCGGGGGCGAGGGGCGGGAGCAGGTGTGGTTGCGCCACGGCGTCCAGGGGCCGCAGCAGCCATGGGCCGTGGCCGGCTCCGCGATCTCCACTCCCGGCCGGCCGGCCCGGCCGGTGATCTCGACCGTTCCTCCGTGCGCGGTGTGGCCCTCCTGCCAGTCGTGCAGCGTCTCGTAAGCGGCGTGGTCGATGAACGATCCGTCCAGTTCCACGACGGCCGCGGTGCCCTGGGGAACCTGGCTCAGCGCCCTGCTCAGCCTGGGTACGGCGAGGAACGTCAACTGGCCGCGGACCCGCACATGATGCACGCCGTCCTGTTCCTGAACTGTGATCCGGGTCCTCGCCAGCCGGTGCAGGGCCACGCCGGTGGCCACCGCGACCCCGAGGGCCACGCCCTCCAGCACTCCCAGCAGCACCACGGCCACCAGGGTCACGGCGTACACCAGGATCTCGCGGTGACGCGTCACGCTGCGGATGTGATTGATGCTCACCATCTGGATGCCCACGGCCATCACCAGCGCGGCCAGCGCGGCCAGCGGGATCAGGTCGAGCAGCGGCACCAGCAGAGCGGCCGCGAGCACCACCCACAGCCCGTGCAGCATCGTGGAGTTGCGGCTCACCGCGCCCGCGGCGACGTTCGCCGCGCTGCGCACGGCGACACCGGTGACCGGCAGCCCGCCGAGCGCGCCGGAGACGATGTTGGCCGTTCCCTGGCCGCGCAGTTCACGGTCGAGGTCGGCGCGCGGCGGGCGGGGGCTCCCCTTGCGGGCGGCGGCGAGCTTGTCCACCGCGACCGCCGACAGCAGCGACTCCACGCTCGCGACCAGCATCACGGTCAGTACGGCGGCGAGGATGCCGAGCACGGGCCCCTCGGGCAGTCCGGGCAGGGCGTGGCTGCGCCAGGACGGCAGGTCCACACGCGGGAGCCGCAGCCCGGTGCCGGCCGCGAACACCGTCGCCAGCGCCACCGCCGCCAGGGCCGCGGGCACCCTGCGCGCGACGGTGCCGACGGCGCCGGGGATCCGTGGCCACGACAGGAGTGTGGCGATGGTCAGGAAGCTCACGGAGATGGCGGTGAGCTGCAGCTGCGCCAGCTGCGCCGGCAGTCCCCGGATGTTGTCGATCACCGAGCTCTGCGGCGTGCCGCCGAGGACGATGTGCAACTGGGCGACGGCGATGGTGACACCGATGCCCGCCAGCATGCCGTGCACGATGGCGGGGCTGACCATCAGCGCGGAGCGGGCCACCTTCAGGCAGGACAGGCCGAGTTGGCTGAGGCCGGCGAGAACGGTGATGGCACAGGTGGTGCGCCAGCCGTACTGCAGGATCAGTTCGGCGGTGACCACGGTGAGACCGGCGGCGGGGCCGCTCACCTGAAGGGGAGCGCCGCCGAACCGTCCGGCGACGAGGCCGCCCACTGCCGCCGCCACCAGGCCGGCCTGCAGGGGGGCGCCGGTCGCGAGGGCGATGCCCAGGGACAGAGGCAGCGCGATGAGGAACACGGAGATCGAGGCCGATACGTCGGCGGCCCTGGGATGGGGCCCGGACGGCGGCCTGGTGCGGGTGGGGGCGGTTGCGGTCATGGTTCCCGTCTCCTCCGGGGCTGCGCGGTCGCGGAACATGTGGGGACGCGGCCGTGGGTCACGGCGTACAGCGGCGGGATTCATCAACAGTCAGTAAATGAATAGTAATGCTGAGTAAAGAACAAGTGGTGCCATTTAGTGCAAACAGCGCACTGATTCACCCCTGAGGGTGAATTGGTGGATTAGGCGGCTTGTCGTATCTCACTCTCTTAGTTCTTATGCGAACTTTGCGGCGTTCGTGACCCGGAGGGTTCATAGGAAGCGGGTGGGCCGATGGCCGCGACGAGGACCGGACGAGCGGCCGCGGCGACGGGGCGGGCGGCCGCGGGATTCGTCGCCGTGGCCCTCGCCACCGTTCTGGCGGGTTGCGGCGGCCCGCCGGGGAGGGGTGGCCCGGAGGGCGGCCCGGGCGCCGCCGGCGGGGCGGCCGGCCTCGCGGATGGCGGGAACGGCCCCGACGGGGGCGAGCGGGAAGGGCGGCGCGGTGCCCCCGCCCCCGCGGGGAACCAGAGGGTCCGGCTCATCGGAGACGGCTCCACCGCCTACACCGGGCAACAGCGCCACCTCATGAGGCCACGCAAGCTGAGTCCAGGTCAGAAACCGCCCCAGTTCGTGGTCTTCTCCTGGGACGGGGCCGGCGAGGACAGCCAGAAACTCTTCTCCCGTTTCCGGAAGGTCGCCCGGGACCACAACGCGCACATGACGTACTTCCTGAGCGGCGTCTACCTTGTCCCCAAGGCGAAGCGGGCACTCTACAAGCCGCCCGGCCACCCGGCGGGCCGCTCGGACATCGGCTTCAACGACGTCAGCGGCATCCGGGACACCCTGGAGCAGTTGCGCGGCGCCTGGCTCGAGGGCAACGAGATCGGCACCCACTTCAACGGTCACTTCTGCGGGCCCAAGGGCGTGGGCACCTGGACGCCCGAGCAGTGGCGGGACGAGACCGAGCAGGCCAAGGAGTTCGTGAAGAACTGGCGGACCAACGCCGGGCTGGAGGAGGAACTGCCGCTGCCCTTCGACTACGACCGGGAACTCATCGGCGCCCGTACCCCCTGCCTGGAGGGCAGGGGCAACTTCCTGCGCGCCGCCGGCCGGCTCGGCCTCCGCTACGACTCCAGCGGTGTCGCCCGGCAGGTCTGGCCGGGCAGGCGGGAAGGGCTCTGGGACCTGTCGCTCCAGCTCGTCCCCGTGCCGGGACGCTCCTTCGAGACCCTGGCGATGGACTACAACTTCCTGGTCAACCAGTCGGGCAAGGTGAACGGTGACCCGGCCAGGCACGCCTACTGGGGCAGTCAGATGCGCAACGGCCTGCTCGCCGCCTTTCACCGCGCGTACCGGGGGAACCGGGCACCCCTGGTGATCGGCAACCACTTCGAGTCCTGGAACGGCGGCATCTACATGGACGCCGTCGAGGACACCGTGAAGGCCGTCTGCACCAAGCCGGAGGTGCGCTGCGTCTCCTTCCGGGAGCTCACCGACTGGCTGGACGTCCAGGATCCGCTGGTGCTCGCGAAGCTGCGCACGCTGAAGGTCGGCCAGGCGCCCGGGGAAGG
Source organism: Streptomyces sp. GC420 (assembly GCF_009916105.1). Classification (GTDB taxonomy): domain Bacteria; phylum Actinomycetota; class Actinomycetes; order Streptomycetales; family Streptomycetaceae; genus Streptomyces. The sequence goes on from NZ_JAAAXQ010000083.1 coordinate 15,075, forward strand.
CTGGGAGGTCTTCCTGGCCTCCTAGCCCGCCGGGCGGTCCCCCGGCGGGCGGGTCGTCGTCGGTCTTGGCGCCGGGTGCGACTCAGGCGGGCTGGGCGCTGGCGAACCGCTCGTCGAGCACGAAGTCGGGGTCGACCTGGGCGGCCAGGTCGGCACCCGCCCTCGCGTTGCCCCAGCTCTCGGCGTTCCGCAGGTGGAAGTGCACCATCTGGCGGGTGTAGCGCTCCCAGTCCCGCCGCGCGTACGAGGCGTCCGCGGCCTCGCGCAGCGACTCGAGCGCCTGCCGGTTGACCACCTCCAGCCGCTCGAAGGGCACCGGCCGTCCCTTCTCCATCGCCCGCACCCAGTCGGAGTGCCCGATGGTGACGAGAAGGTCGTCGCCGACCTCCGCGCGCAGGAACTCGATGTCGTCCTGCCCCTGCACCTTGTTGCCGACGACCTTGAGAGCGACGCCGAAGTCCCGGGCGTACTCCTTGTACTGGCGGTAGACGGAGACCCCCTTGCGGGTCGGCTCGGCCACCAGGAAGGTCAGGTCGAAGCGGGTGAACATGCCGGAGGCGAAGGAGTCCGAGCCGGCCGTCATGTCGACGACGAGGTATTCGCCCGGCCCGTCGACGAGGTGGTTGAGGCACAGTTCCACCGCGCCGACCTTGGAGTGGTAGCAGGCGACGCCGAGATCCGACTCGGTGAACGGGCCGGTCGCCATCAGCCGGATGTCTCCGCCGTCGAGCCGGACCGGGCGGGCGCAGGCCTCGTAGACCGGGTTGTCCTCGCACAGCCGCAGCAGCCGTGAGCCCTGCCCCGGGGGCGTCGTCTTGATCATTGAATCCGCCGAGGTGATCCGCGGGTTCGTGCCCCGCAGATAGTTCTTGATCAGCGGGAGATGCGCGCCCATCGCGGGCAGCGCCGCCGCCTCCTCCTCGCTGAGCCCGAGGGCGGCGCCGAGGTGCTGGTTGATGTCGGCGTCCACGGCGACGACCGGGGCCCGGTGTACGGCGAGGTGGCGGACGAAGAGCGAGGACAGCGTTGTCTTGCCGCTGCCGCCCTTCCCTACGAAAGCGATCTTCATGTTCAGTAAGCCTAGTGCGTTGATCGTCGTGGGAAGGTCCGGCCGGTGAGGAACACCACTCCTTCGTGGGTCGTGCGCCCGGGGTGCGTAGGGTCGCACTCATGAGTACGACAGCAGATCCGCTCGCGGCCCTCGCGGCCCTGCCGGGCGTCGCCGAAGCCGTTGACTCCGTGCGCAAGGCCGTCGACCGCGTGTACGGGCACCGGGTCATGCGGCGCCGCAGCACCGAGGTCTCCGCCGAGGCCGCCCTGCGCGGGGCCCGCGGTTCGGCCGCGCTCTCCGGCGCCGACTGGGCCCTCGAAGAGGTGCGCAGGCGCACCGACTTCGGCGGCGAGGGCGAGCCCCGCACAGTGGGCGCCGCCCTGCGGCTCACCGCGGAGGCCGGCCAGCTCCTTAGCATCTGGCGGCAGTCACCGGTCCGGGTGCTGGCCAGGCTGCATCTGGTCGCGGCGGGCGGCGCGGACAGTCAGGAGGACTGGGTGGGCCGCCCGCGGCTCGCGGGCGAGTCGGTGGACGAGCCGGAGATCGGTCTGCCGCTGCCGGACGCCGGGGAGATGGCGGGCCGGCTCGACGGTCTGTCCCGGCTCCTGCTGGCGGGCACCGCCGCCCCCGCCCTGGTGACGGGCGCCGTGGTGCACGGAGAACTCTTGGCGCTGCGGCCCTTCCGCTCCCGCAACGGCCTTGTCGCGCGCACCGCGCAGCGCATCGTGCTGCTCGACAGCGGTCTCGATCCCAAGGGGATCTGTCCTGCCGAGGTGGGGCACGCCGAGCTGGGGGCGGAGGCCTACGCGAGCGCGCTGGCGGGCTTCGCGTCCGGCACCGAGCAGGGGCTCGCGCAGTGGATCACCCACTGCGGACAGGCGGTCGAGTTGGGAGTCCGCGAGTCGACGGCGGTGTGCGAGGCGCTGCAGCGCGGAGCGGCGTAGGGCTTCGTCGGCGGGGCGGCGACCGGTGGGCGGCGTACGGCGGGTCGCGGGCGGGGGCGCGCGAGCGGTCGGCGATCCGTCCGGCACGGAAGACCGCTCCGCCCGGCACAAGAGATGCGGCGGTACCGAGTGGTACCGCCGCTGGCATGTCCGCCGAGTTACCATGCGTGCACGATATTTGCCCATCAGGTCGGGGTCTTTGCCCGTCACCTGGTGCGGCTGGCCCGTAATCGACGGGTCGGCGTCGCGTGGGTGCCCAGCTTCTATGCTCGGTCCGTGGGGCCGTACTGCGTCAGAGGGTCATCCTCTCGGATGTCCGTGGTCTCGCGGGCCGTCGATTCCTTTGTACTCCACCCCCAAGAGAAGCGGAACCCTTGGTCACGGTTCCTTGTCTTTGCGGTCAAAGGTGGCCAAAACGGTTGTTCACGGTGTAGCGGCCACACGGTCCTGCCGATCGCGCGGATACCGGCCGCCGGTGGACGCGCTGGGCGGGCGGGGCGATGGTTACATCGACGTGGCGCTCATCGCGGCCCCGGCCGAGGCCCTGCGCCGACTGGCGTACCAGACCAGCCCGGCGGTCGCGGCGGCCGCGCCCACCGCCGCGGCGGCCATGAGGGCCGGCCGGGGTGGCATCGACAGGGCCGGCACCCGCTGCTTGAGCCGCACCGGCCGGTTGAAGACGAGAACGGGCCAGCCGCGGGAGACCGCCTCCCGGCGCAGCGCCCGGTCCGGGTTCACGGCGTGCGGGTGTCCGACGGACTCCAGCATCGGCACATCAGTCACGGAGTCGCTGTACGCGTAACAGCGCTCCAGGTCGTAGCCCTCGGACGCGGCCAGTTCCTTGATGGCCTCCGCCTTGGTCGGCCCGTAGGCGTAGTACTCCACCTCCCCGGTGAAGCAGCCGTCCCCGCCGACCGCCATGCGGGTGGCGATCACCCGGTCGGCGCCGAGGAGCCGGCCGATGGGCTCCACGACCTCGGCGCCCGAGGTGGAGACGATGACCACGTCGCGGCCTGCGGCGTGGTGCTCCTCGATGAGGGAGACGGCCTCGTCGTAGATGATCGGATCGATGAGGTCGTGCAGGGTTTCGGCGACGATCTCGCGGACCTGCTGCACATTCCACCCCTTGCAGAGCGCGGAGAGATACTCCCGCATCCGCTCCATCTGGTCGTGGTCGGCGCCGCCCGCGAGGAACACGAACTGGGCGTACGCGGTGCGCAGCACGGCCCTGCGGTTGATCAGCCCGCCCTGGTAGAAGGACTTGCTGAACGTCAGAGTGCTTGACTTCGCAATGACCGTCTTGTCCAGGTCAAAGAAGGCTGCTGTGCGCGGCAAGGCTGTGTTTTCCACGGCCCGAGCATATGCGCCCACCATTCGGCGTAAGCTGGGGCGCGTGGGTTTGCCTGAGAAGGCTCTCGGGTACACCATGGAAGTCACGGATCGTTCGCGACCGTGCTAACCCGGTCCGGCTCCTCCCCCCCCCGAGTCGGCCGTGGGGACGACCCCCGCTCTCCCCCCCGGCGGGGGTCGTCGCATGTCCGGACCGTTTTTTCACAGGTTCTGACGGTTGTTGCGCCTTCAAATGGCTTCTCCCTGTCTCGCGCCGATGCGGAGCCGGTTTCCAGGCCTGTCGTCACTCTATGTGACCGTTGGGCTGCGCTCCGGAAGTCGGCCGGTAAGTCACCGGTATAGGTGACCGGGATATTCACAACTTCTGAGTTGTCCACAGTTTTCGACCAAGATCCGCGCGATTTTCGGCGGTCCCGCACGGTGATTCCCACGCGAAGTTCGCGGAAGTGCGAGTTCCTGTTGAGAAGGGCGTGGGAGATGACCGGATCCACGACGGACCGAGGCCCGCGGGTGGCCACGGAGCGGCCCGGCGGACCCTTGATCGTGACCGAGGACGAGGACCTGCTCGACGATCTGCTGCGGCTGTGCGCGGCGGCGGGCGCGGAGCCCGAGGTGCACTACGGCGTACCGGAGCGCGGTGGCGGCGGAGCGGGGTGGGAGGGCGCCCCCCTGATCCTCGTCGGTGACGACGCGGCTGCCCGGGTGCGCGGGGCCGCGCGAAGAAGCGGGGTGCTGCTCGTCGGCCGTGACCAGGACGATCCGGACGTCTGGCGGCGCGCCGTGGAGATCGGGGCCGACCACGTGCTGCGGCTGCCCGATGCCGAGAGCTGGCTGGTCGACCGGCTCGCCGACGTCGCGGAGGGCACCGGGCGGCCGGCGCTCACGGTCGGAGTCGTCGGCGGCCGGGGCGGTGCCGGTGCCTCGACTCTGGCCTGCGCGCTCGCTGTCGGCGCGGCGGGCACCGGCCGGCGCACGATGCTCGTCGACGGGGACCCGCTGGGCGGCGGCCTCGACGTGCTGCTCGGCGCGGAACGGGTGAAGGGGCTGCGCTGGCCCGACTTCGCGGAGTCCCGCGGGCGGGTCGCCGGGGGCGCGCTGGAGGAGGCACTGCCCGAGCTCCACCGGCTTCGTGTCCTCAGCTGGGACCGCGGGGACAGTGTGGTGGTGCCGCCCGAGGCGATGCGGTCGGTGCTGGCGGCGGCCAGGAGGCGCGGCGGGGTGGTCGTCGTGGACCTGCCGCGCAGGATCGACGAGGCGGGCGCGGAGGCGCTGGCCCAGCTGGACCTCGGGCTGCTCGTGGTGCCCGCCGAGCTGAGGGCGGTCGCCGCGGCGCGGCGCGTGGCCTCGGTGGTGGGCATGGTGCTGCGGGATCTGCGGGTGGTGGTGCGCGGGCCGCTCGCGGCGGGGCTCGACGAGGAGACGGTCGCCGACCTGCTCGGCCTGCCGCTCGCCGGTGAACTGCCCGAGGAGCCCGGGCTGTCGGAGGCCCTGGGGGAGGGCAGGCCGCCCGGCTTCGAGCGGCGCGGGCCGCTCGCCCGGTTCTGCGCCGCGTTCTGGGAGCAGGCGCTGGAGGTGGCCGCGTGAGCGCCCGCACGGGCACGCAGCCGCGGGGCGGCGGTCCGGTGGTCGGAGCCCGGATGCTCGATGCCGTGCGGATGAGGCTCGCGCAGAGCGGCGCCGAGCCAACCCCGGCCCGGGTCGCGGCGGCCCTGCGGGCCCAGGGCAGGCTGCTGGGGGACACGGAAGTGCTGGGCGTGGCCGAGGAATTGCGCTCCGAACTGGTCGGCACGGGACCGCTGGAGCCGCTGCTCGCCGACCCACTGGTCACCGATGTGCTGGTCACCGCTCCGGAGGCGGTGTGGGTGGACCGGGGCCGGGGTCTGGAACGCACCAAGGTGCGCTTTCCGGACGCGGCGGCGGTGCGCCGGCTCGCGCAGCGCCTCGCGGCGGTGGCCGGTCGGCGGCTGGACGACGCCAGACCCTGGGTGGACGCGCGGCTTCCGGACGGCACCCGGCTGCACGCCGTGCTGCCCCCCGTCGCGGTCGGCTCCACATGCCTGTCCCTGCGCGTGGTCCGGGCCCGGGCCTTCTCCCTCGCGGAGCTGGAGGCCGCGGGCACCGTGCCGCCCGGCGGCGCGAAGGTCCTCGCGGCGCTGGTCGACGCCCGCCTGTCGTACCTGATCAGTGGTGGAACCGGCACCGGTAAGACGACGCTGCTGTCGACCCTGCTCGGGCTCGTCGGACCCGAGGAGCGGATCGTCCTCGCCGAAGAGGCGGCCGAACTGCGTCCGGCCCACCCGCACGTGGTGCGGCTGGAGACCAGGCCCGCCAACCAGGAGGGCGCAGGGCTCGTCACCTTGGAGGACCTGGTGCGGCAGGCGCTGCGGATGCGCCCGGACCGGCTCGTGGTCGGGGAGGTACGGGGCGCCGAAGTCGTCTCGTTGCTCGCGGCCCTGAATACCGGCCACGAAGGCGGGTGCTGCACTGTGCACGCCAACGCGGCCGCCGATGTGCCGGCCAGGCTGGAGGCGCTGGGCACGGCGGCCGGGCTCGACCGTACCGCCCTGCACAGCCAGTTGGCGGCCGCGCTCTCGGTCGTCGTCCATCTCGTCCGCGACCGGCGCGGACAGCGGCGCATCGCGGAGCTGCGGGTACTGGAGCGGGACGCGGCCGGGCTGGTGGTGACGGTGCCCGCGCTGACGTGGGGCCCCGGAGGGTTCGAGCGCGGCAGGGGCTGGGAACGGCTCGCGGAGCTGTGCCGGCGGGGCGGAGGCGCCCTGTGAGCGCGACGGCATTCGCGTCGGTGCTGTGCGCCGGGGCCGCGGCATGGCTGGCGGCCGCGACCCGGGAACAGACGCAGCGCAGGGGAAGACTGCTCGCCCTCGCGGGCGGCACCGGCGCCGCGGGACCGTGGGCGCGGGTGCGGCCGGTGCTGCACGGGCTCGGCCGGGAATGGCTGTGCCTTCCGGCGGCCGTGGTGCCCGCCGTGGCAGGCCGGTCACCGCTGCCGCTCCTCGCGGGCGCCCTGGCCGTGCCGCTGGTCCGGCGCAGGCTCAGGGCGCGGGATGAGAGCCGCTCGCGGGAGCGCCGTGCGGCCGAGGTCATCGGCCTGTGCGGGGCCCTGGCAGGTGAACTGCGCGCCGGGCGGCAGCCGGGAGGAGCACTGCTGATCGCCGCCCATGACTCCGGCGGTCTGGGAGACGCGGCACCCGCCGTGCTGGCGGCGGCCCGCTTCGGCGGGGACGTGCCGGGCGCCCTGCGCAGCGCGGCCCGGCAACCGGGCGCGGCCGGCCTCGGGGGACTTGCCGCGTGCTGGCGGGTCGCGGTGCACGGCGGCGCCGGTCTCGCCACCGGGATCGACCGCCTGGAGTCGGCGCTGCGCGCGGAGCGCGATCAACGTGACGATCTGCACGCCCAGTTGGCGGGCGCCCGCTCCACCGCGGGGCTGCTCGCCGTGCTTCCCGTCCTCGGGCTCGCACTCGGCACCGCACTGGGCGCCGCGCCGTTGCAGGTGCTGTTCCACACTCCCGCGGGGCTCGGGTGTCTGCTGGCGGGCGCTGCCCTGGAGTCGGCGGGGCTGTGGTGGGCGATGCGGATCGTGCGCGGGGCGGGGCAGCCGTGAGCGCCGGCGTTGTGCACAAGCTGTGGGTGGCACCGGCCGTGGCGGCGGTTGTGATCTGCCTGGTGCTGACCGTGCGGGCCGTGCGGCAGGAGCGGGCGGCCGCGCGGCGGGCGGCCCGCCTGCTGGCGGCCGAGGCGCCCGCAAGGCCTCGTCCGCGGCGCAGAGGACTTCCCGGCGCGCCCGGCCGGGACTGGTGGCCGGTCCTGGCCGTCGCGGGCGCCTGCTGGGCGCTGGTCGGAGGGACGGCGGGCTGCGCCGTGGCGCTGGTGGCGGCCGTCGGCATACGGACGTGGCTGCGGCGCCCACGGCCGGCCGCACGGGCACGGACCGCACAGGCACGGACGGAGGCCGCGGACGCCACGGACGTGCCGCTCGCCGCCGATCTGCTCGCCGCGTGCATCGCCGCCGGCGCGGCGCCGGTCGAAGCCGCCGAGGCCGTCGGCGAGTCGCTGGGCGGGCCGGTGGGGGAGCGGCTGGCGCGGATCGCCGCCGAGCTGCGCCTGGGCGGTGAACCGGAGGAGGCATGGGCCCGGTTGGCGGAGATACCGCAGGCCCGGGAGCTGGCCCGGTGCCTGGCCAGAGCGGGCACATCGGGTGCGCCCGCGGCCCGGTCCGTGGCGCGCCTCGCCGTGGGGCTCAGGGCGGAGCGCGCCAGGACGGCGACCGCGAAGGCGCGTACGGCGGCGGTGCTGATCACCGCCCCGGTGGGGCTGTGCTTCCTGCCCGCCTTCCTGGCGCTCGGTGTGGCGCCGGTGGTCATCGGACTGGCGGGTGCCCTGCTCGGCGGATGAGCGAGGCGGACGGCCGCCCGGCCCGCCGGGCCCTGCCGGGCCGACGGCGAGTCGGGCTGCGGAGAGCGAAACACGATCGGCAACGAGGAAATCAACTGGAGGCTGAGGTGTTCCGAAGGATCAAGGCAAGGCTGCGTGCCGCCCTGCGCGGAACGGCGGAGGCGCGTGCGGACGCGGGGATGACGACGTCGGAGTACGCGATGGGGACGCTGGCCGCGGTCTCCTTCGCGGCGGTTCTTTACAAGGTGGTGACCAGTGGCGCCGTCTCCGGAGCCCTGGAAGCGCTGATCGGCAAGGCGCTCGATGGGAACTTCTGACGAGCGCGGTTCCGTGACCGCCGAGGCGGCGCTGGCCATCCCCACGCTCGTGCTGTTCGCGATGGCCCTGCTCTGGGGGCTGGCGGCCGCGGCGGCCCAGCTTCAGTGCGTCGACGCGGCCCGGGCGGGCGCGCGGGCAGCGGCGCGCCAGGAGCCCCCGGGCGCGGTGCTGTCCGCGACGCGTTCGGCGGCGCCGGCCCGTGCGCGTGTCAGCGTCGCACGTGAGGGCGATCTCGTCAGGGTCGCCGTCGACGCGCCGGCCCCGGGCCCGGGCGCGCTGTCGCTGTCCCTGCGCGCCGAGGCGGTGGCGCTGGCCGAGGAGACCGTGGGGGAGCGGCCGTGAGGGGGGTCTGCGGGCGCGTCCGCGGCCTGCCGCGGGTGCGGCGCGCCCAGGTGCCTCGGAAGCGGCTCCGGAGGCTCTGGGCCGCCTGTGGGGCGGCTGGTTCCCGGCTCACATCCGGCACCGCGGAGCGCGGACTGGCGCCGCTCCTCGCCGGCGAGCAGCGGGACCCCGCGCGGGAGCCCCGCGCGGGGTGCCGGGGGCGGCCCTCGTACGGGAGGCGTGCCGGGGACCGGGGATCGGCCACCGTGTGGGCGGTGGTGATGCTGGCCGCGCTGGTCGCCGTCTTCGGCGGCGTGCTGGCGATGGGGCAGTCGCTGGTGGCCAGGCACCGCGCGGGCGGCGCGGCGGACCTGGCGGCCCTGGCCGCGGCCGACCACGCGCTGATTGGACCGGAAGCGGCCTGCGGCAGGGCCGCTCGCGTGGCCCTCGCCCAGGGCACCCGGATGGTGCGGTGCTCAGTGGTCCTGGAGGTCGCCGACGTCTCGGTCCGGGCCCGGGCGGGCCCCTTCGGGACGACGGTCCGCTCCCGGGCGGGTCCGCCGGGGCGGTCCCCGGCCCCGGCCCCGGTCACGTC
>NZ_JAAAXQ010000835.1 GCF_009916105.1 Streptomyces sp. GC420
GTCCAGGACGAGGGGCGGGAAGGCGCCGGGGACGGCGGCCGAGGCGGCCACGGCGAGGCTCAGCCGCAGCCCGGTGCCGGTCGTCGGGGCCAGCCCGGTCGTGTAGTCGCCCAGCACGTCGCGTTCGAAGGTGAACCGGACCCCGGTGGTCAGGTTGGCCGCGTTGACGATCCAGCGGACCTCCGGGTCCAGGTCCTCCAGTTCGATGCCGGCGAAGAACCACTCGTCCAGACGCCGGGCCAGCAGCTCGGTGCGGGTGGCCGGGCCCAGGGTGCGCCACGCGCCGCGGATCAGGGCCCGCTTCAGCGAGCGGGAGGAGACGCGTTCGACGACGGGGTCCACGACGAGTTCGTCGACGGCCTCCGCGGTCAGGCCGCGCGAGCGCAGCGCCGGCCAGGCGGTGGCGAGGACGCCGTTGGCGATGGATCCGCCGGACACGGAGGAGGCGTGGCGGAGGCCGTGCAGCAGTCCCGCGTCGGCGAGCAGGCGTACGAAGCCGAGG
>NZ_JAAAXQ010000836.1 GCF_009916105.1 Streptomyces sp. GC420
CCGGAACCCGGACACTGCCAGGACTGCCGGCCCGGGACGGGCCTCCGAGCGGCGGGCTGAACGGATGGGTGGGTGTGGGCTCCACCCGCGGGGCGCCTTGCCCGAAAGGGCAGCGCTCCCGCGTCGGGCCCGGCGGCGCAACTCGAGCCGCGTCGGCCACGTCCTTCACATCGTGATGGCTGACCCCTCCGGCACTCCGCGCGGTCAGGGCCCAGCCTCGGCCGACAGAACGGAGAACCCCGTGAGTTCCTCTCGCCGCAGCCGTGCCGTGTTCGCCCCGGCCGTCGACAACTGGCTCTCCCGCTGCTACCTGGCCGCAGTGGCCCTCACGACCGGGTACGCGCTCCTCGAGGAGCTCTTCGTCAGTCACGCCGACGCTTCCATGGCCTACGTGGTGCCCATGGTGCTGACCGCCCCACTGAACCTGCTGTTCCTCGTCGCGCTCGGCTGGATACCCACCGACGCGCCGTTCTACCCTG
>NZ_JAAAXQ010000837.1 GCF_009916105.1 Streptomyces sp. GC420
GTGCTGGCTCCTCGAGCGCGGGGGCTGAGTGGGTGAACGCGGAAGGGGAGGGTGACGTGGGGGAAGACGCTGAAACGATGTCCGAGGTTGAACGCCGGAGCTGAGAAAACCGAAGACGCGCGGGACCGGTGGGGCGGTCGTGGCTCAACGTATCGACGCCGGGTGAAGCCTGCCCGAAGCGTGCGCCAATTTCACCCGGACGAGAGAGTTTGAGACCGTGGTGTGGACCGCGGCCTGCCGGGATGATGCGGAATCATCCCGCGATGAGAGGTTTGATCTTTGGGTGCACGGGCGAAACGCCGCACACGGGCGAAGGCACGCTCGCGGGCGAAGGGCGCACTGGCGGGAGCCGGAGTCGCGGCGGCCGTGGCGGCCGTGTCGGTGGCCGTGGCGGTCTGGCCGGACGGACCGGAACCGGACCCGTCGCCCGTGGCCGGAGCCCGGGGACACGAACCGGGCACGGCCGCGGCCCCCGAG
>NZ_JAAAXQ010000838.1 GCF_009916105.1 Streptomyces sp. GC420
GTGTGACATGGAACGCGGAGACGGATCGGGTGGACGTGGTAGCCTCAAGGCGTTGCAGTTTTGGTACCCATGACTTTATGTGCGCCTGAGCCGGAATGTTCCGCCCAGGCGCATTATTGTTTTTCCGGCTTCTCCGGATGGGGCTCAATTGCGGCGACTGAGGAATCCGCGAGGTGCGGATTTCCGGGCACTGCCCCATATCAGAAGGAGAAAATCATGGCTACCGGAACCGTGAAGTGGTTCAACTCGGAAAAGGGCTTCGGCTTCATCGAGCAGGACGGCGGCGGCGCCGACGTCTTCGCCCACTACTCCAACATCGCGACCCAGGGCTTCCGTGAGCTCCAGGAGGGCCAGAAGGTCTCCTTCGACGTCACGCAGGGCCAGAAGGGCCCGCAGGCCGAGAACATCGTTCCCGCCTGACAGCCGGACGCGAACCTCGCAGCCGGGGCCCGCACCATCGAGGTG
>NZ_JAAAXQ010000839.1 GCF_009916105.1 Streptomyces sp. GC420
GGCCACGGCGACTCAGGCCGGCCACGTCCCGGTCACCCTGCGCGCGGCGACGGCCCCGCTGCGGTCCACGGCCGCCTTCACGACGGAGAAGACGGCGCCCTGGCAGGCGGCCGCGAGCAGCACCTCGCGCCAGCTACGGTCCTCGTCCAGGGCGTCGGGCGCGTCGTCGTCGTGGCCCAGCCGCTTCCACACCTGTTTGAAGGCCGTCCCCGCCAGCATGCCGCCCGCCATGCCCAGGGCCAGTCCCACCGGCTTGTACGCGATCTTGGACACTTTCATGGCCACCTCCGCTCACGACGTGGGGGCGGCGACGCCCCCCGGCTCGGGTCCCGACTACCCGCCGCCGCCCCGCGCATGCGGGAGCGGCGCAGGGAACGGCAGGCCGCAACGGACAGGAGGCAGGGGCCCAGGGGGCGAGGACCGGAAGTCAACGGGCCGGAGCCG
>NZ_JAAAXQ010000840.1 GCF_009916105.1 Streptomyces sp. GC420
GTCCCGCTCCCGGCGCGCGGCGTCCGGCACCTCGTACGGGATCCGGCGGGCGCCCCGGGTGTGACCCGGCCTCGGGTGCCACCCACCGGGGCACCGTCCCGGCGGGCGCGGCGACGACCGGCCCGGTGGCCACGGCGGAGAAGGCCGCCGCCGGCAGGACGGGCAGTACGGCGCCGGCCGCGGGGCGGGCCGACGGGTGCGGAGGACGGGACCCGTGCCGCAGCCACGCGCCCAGCCCGGCGAACGGGCGTGAGTGCGCCGGACGGACACCGGCGCGCCCCGGGCACGCGGGGATGACCAGTACCGGGGCGCTTCCGGCCCGGGGCGCGCGCACGGGGGCCCGGCGAGGCGCTGGGGCGTGTTTCGAAAGTAGCGTCGTCCGCCCGCAGGGCGGGGCCGGGGGCGTCCGGTGCTGTCTCTTATAGACATCTGACTCTT
>NZ_JAAAXQ010000841.1 GCF_009916105.1 Streptomyces sp. GC420
GTCCTGTGGCCGGTCACCGTGCCGTCACCGTCTCACAGCGGGGTGAAGGACTTCGAGACGGCCTCGTACGTCCTGAGCGCGGCGGAGCGGACCTCGGGCCGGTACCAGATGTTGAGCTGGTAGGACTTGCCTCCGGCGTTGAAGCCGGTCTGCCGCGCCCGCCAGGCGACGCCGTCCTTGCGGAAGTGGTACTCCCACACGACCGCTTCCCTGCCCCTGAAGGTCGTGCGCTCCAGCCTGATCCTCCGGTAGCCCTCCTGGTCGTGCGACTCGCGTTCCCAGTTCCGCCACTGCGTGAACAGGTCGGCGCCGCTTTCCAGCGCGTAGAAGCCGCCGAGTTCCTGCCGTCCGTCCGGTGCGTGGTAGTGCACCTTCGACGGCGTGCGCTCGTCCCTGCGCCAGCCGTCGGGCGGCACCCACAGGTAGCCCGTCTCGTTG
>NZ_JAAAXQ010000842.1 GCF_009916105.1 Streptomyces sp. GC420
GTGGTGGGGTGTGCGGGTGTGGTCGGGGTCGTGGTGCGGACCGTGAGAAGGGTCATGCGGGATCTCCCCCATTTCTCCCTGGATGTGAGCGTTTTGAGGTGACGCAGGGCGCTAAAGATACGGACCTACCGGTTTTCTTTTCAAGGCCTCGGTCGTATCTCGCGGGGGTGGTTTTCCGGTCCGGTGCCGGCCGTCAAGCGGGGTGATCCCTTCCGTTCGTGGGGCTTTGCCCGTCTGTGCGGTTCGGTGGTCCGGGTTCTTGAGGAAACCGGTTACGCGGTTTTATTGTGCGGGGTCTGTCTGTTCGTTGTGGCTGTCCGTGGAGGAAGCGATGCCTCGTCAGCAGCGGTGTCCGTATGTGTTCGATCCGTTTGGCCGGGACGTTCACGGTGAGGCGGCGCGGTTGCGGGGGGAGGGGGCGGTGGTCCGTGTGGTGC
>NZ_JAAAXQ010000084.1 GCF_009916105.1 Streptomyces sp. GC420
AGCCCGCCGTGCGCCGTGAGTTCCGCGGCCTCTCCCGACGCGGTCAGCGCGCGGACGTACGCCGCAGGGTCGGTCGAGGCCAGGGACAGCGGGGGGCGGCCGCCGCTGACGCCCAGGCCGCGCAGGGCCTCCCGCTGGGTGGTGAGGACGGCGCCCGGCGTGGTGGCGCACGCGTCCAGGGCGACGTGCGCCGTGATGTCGCAGCTGCTGTCCGGCACCGGACGGACCTCCCTGCCCTCCAGGAAGCCCGTCAGCGTGCCGAACGGCGGCCGGGAGCCCGCGCGGTGGGCGTAGTCGACGGCCACCGCGGTCCCGGCGTCCAGGGTCCGCACGGCGCGCGCCCAGGCGGCGTCGCGGGGACGGCCGATCTCGGCGCGCAGCCCCGGCTCGGGCGGCAGCGGCCACCAGGTCTCCAGCCAGTCGAGGTCGGGGCCGCTGACGGGGTCGCCGAGGCGTTCCGCGCCGTCCGCGGTCCTGACGAGGACGAGGCGCGGCACCCCGTCCGCGTCCACCTCGACGACATCGACCGGCACATTGTCGAGCCATTCATTGGCGAACAGCAGCCCCGTCACCCCGGCGGGCGGCTCCGTGAGCCATTCCACCCGGCCGTCGGCGCCCCCGGGAGCGCCGAGGCCGGGGTCGTCCGGGCGCGGTGCCCGCTCCACGGCGTACAGCCTGAGCCGGTGCCCGTCGGGGAAGTGCGCCCGCACGCCCTTCAGGAGTTCCCCGCGTCCCGCGCCCACGTCGACGAACGCCAGCTCGCGCGGCTGTCCCAGCTCCTCGTCGACCCGTTCCAGCAGCCGGGCCACCGCCCGGGCGAACAGGTCCGAGGCATGGACGGAGGTGCGGAAGTGGCCCGCGGGGCCCGGCCCTTCCGCCCGGACGTAGAAACCGCCGGCCCCGTACAGGGCCTCCTCGGCGGCCTCACGCCACCCGCGCCACTCGTCGGTCACAGACCCAAGGCTAGGCTGGCCCTCCACCTTGGGGAGTACGGACCAGGGACAGGATCGGTCCTCCGGTTGACCCCTGCACGTACCCCACCTGCCTACTCTGGGTTACGTGCAGCGCCTCTACGATTTCCTCCGCCGACACCCGACAGGTGTGGACAGCTTCTGGGCTGTCTTCCTGCTCGGGCTGTCCCTGTTGTGGGGCGCCACGGAAGACATGGGGACCGTGCCGCGCACCGCCGTCGTCCCCGTCGCCCTCGCGCTCTCCGCGGCCGTCGCCCTGCGCCGCCGCCACCCCGAGAAGATGCTGCTCCTGGTGGGCGCCTGCGGATTCGCGCAGCTGGCCACCGACGTGCGGCCCATGCCGGGCGACTTCGCGATGCTGGTGGTGATCTACACGAGCGCCGCGATCGGCGCCGGGTGGGCGCGCCGCATGGCACTGGCCGGCGCGCTGGCGGCGCCCACCATCGCCACGGCCCGCTGGCCCGAGGACTTCGACCACGCCACCGAGGCGGTCGTCTCCGCGGTCTTCCTGACCACCACCTTCGCCCTCGCCTGGGTGCTCGGCGACTCGATGCGCACCCGCCGCGCCTATTTCGCGCAGCTCGAGGAGCGGGCCGCGCGCCTGGAGAAGGAACGCGAACAGCAGTCGAAGGTCGCCGTCGCCGCCGAACGCGCCCGCATCGCCCGCGAACTCCACGACGTCGTCGCGCACAACGTCTCCGTGATGGTGGTGCAGGCCGACGGCGCCGCATACGTCCTGGACGCCGCGCCAGACCAGGCCAAGCAGGCGCTGGAGACCATCTCCGCCACCGGCCGTCAGGCGCTCGCCGAGATGCGCAGGCTGCTCGGCGTCCTGCGCACCGGCGAGCCGCAGGAGTCCGAGGACTACGTCCCGCAGCCCGACGTGGAGCAGATCAAGGAACTCGTCGAGCACGTGCGCTCCGCCGGCCTCTCCGTGGACTTCACCATCGAGGGCAACCCGCGGCCGCTGCCCAGCGGCGTGGAGCTGACGGCGTACCGCATCGTGCAGGAGGCGCTGACCAACACCCGCAAGCACGGCGGTCCCGACGTCGGCGCGAGTGTGCGGCTGGTCTACTTCGACGACGGGCTCGGCCTCGTCGTCGAGGACGACGGTCGGGGAGCGGCGCACGAGTTGTACGAGGACGGGGGCGCCGACGGCAAGGGACATGGTCTGATCGGCATGCGGGAGCGGGTCGGCATGGTCGGCGGCACGCTGGACGCCGGGCCGCGGCCCGGCGGCGGATTCCGGATCAGCGCCCTGCTGCCGCTGAAGCCCGCCCACTGACCGTGCCCCCGGGGCCTCGCGCCCACACCGACCCCCTGCCCCGCCTGACCGACCGAAAGGAACCATCTCCCCATGTCGATCCGGGTGATGCTCGTCGACGACCAGGTGCTGCTGCGCACCGGCTTCCGCATGGTGCTGGCCGCCCAGCCGGACATGGAGGTCGTCGCCGAGGCGGGCGACGGTGCGGAGGCCATCGAGGCCCTGCGCTCCACGGCGGTGGACGTCGTCCTGATGGACGTCCGCATGCCGCGGCTGGACGGGGTCGAGGCCACCAGGCGCATCTGCGCCCAGCCAGGCGCGCCCAAGGTGCTGATCCTGACCACCTTCGACCTCGACGAGTACGCCTTCTCCGGTCTGAAGGCGGGTGCCAGCGGCTTCATGCTCAAGGACGTCCCGCCGGACGAGCTCCTCGGCGCCATCCGCTCGGTGCACAGCGGCGACGCCGTCGTCGCCCCCTCCACGACACGCAGACTGCTCGACCGCTTCGCGCCGATGCTGCCGTCGGCCTCGCACGAGCCGCAGCACAAGGAGCTGGACCGGCTCACGGATCGGGAGCGCGAGGTGATGATCCTCGTCGCGCAGGGGCTGTCGAACGGCGAGATCGCCGCCCGGCTGGTCCTGTCCGAGGCAACCGTGAAGACCCATGTCGGCCGCATCCTGACCAAGCTCGGCCTGCGCGACCGCGTCCAGGTCGTCGTCCTCGCCTACGAGACGGGCCTGGTCCGCGCGGGCGGCTCGACGGGCTGACCCGACCGGCCCCGGGCGCACGGCCCCGGGTGCCCGGGCCCGGCCCGGCCCGGGAGTGCGGCCCCGCCCGCCCGCGGTGGCGGCCCCGGCGGGTGCCGCCTCTGCGCGGCACCGCCGCCTGCCGGTGCCGCGCCCTGCGGGGCCGTACCCACAAAGGTCCGGCCCGCCGCGATGCGCATTTCGGGGCGCCCCTTCGCAGCCCCGTCGTACGGACCCCGGCATACGGACCCCGGCGGTTCCCCGGCGTGGCGCTCGTACGGGGGTGGTGTCAGGGCGGGCCCGGCAACGCGGGGAGGGCGCGGTGCCAGGCGTCGCGGGACCGGCGGGAATTGCCGAACAGGCCCTGGCCCGGGGGCGGAGCGGCTCCGGGCCGGGGTACGGGTACGGGTACGGGTACGGAGCGCTCAGCGCAGCAGGCCCTCGATGAAGTCGCTGCCGAGGCGGGCCACGACCGTCAGGTCGAGCTGGTGCAGGACGTAGCGGCCGCGGCGCCGGGTGGACGCGAGGCCCGCCTTCTTCAGCAGGGCCAGGTGACGTGAGACCTCGGGGGCACTGAGACCGAGGACATCGGCGAGTTCGCCCGTGGTGGCGGCCGAGCGGGCGATGTGGCGGCACAGGCGGATCCGCATGGGATGGGCCAGCGCCTCCAGACGGAGCTGGAGGAGTGCGACGGAGGCGGGGGTCCGCAGCTCGGGGGACCCGACCGGGTAGTGGACGACCGGACGCCAGCCGGGGGCGTGCAGGATCATCAGGTGCGGCCAGCCGAAGCTGGACGGGATGAAGGTCAGCGCGGGTCCCACGGCCGGATCCACGGCCGTGGCGCGGCCCTGGGCCAGTTTGTCGGCGTGTATCCGCCCCCTCGTCTCGTCGAGGGACAGCGCGGGGGAGACCGCGGCCAGGGTCTCCGCCAGCCCCTTGTGGCGCAGTAGTTCCGTCTTGTGGCGGGCGTCGGCGGCGAGCTGTACGCCGACGCGCCGCCAGGTGTCCGCGAAGAACGCCTCGTCGCAGTCCTCCAGCAGCCGCCGCACCCAGGCCCGCACGGCGGGTGGGTCGTCGAGCATCCGCCGGGTGAACTCCACCTGCCGCGGGCCGCGCGCGGCGGCCAGGTCGAGCGCACGGTCGCGGGTGGCCGGGTCGGTCAGCGCCGAAGGGCCGCCGGAGTCGTAGTGGGTGGCGCAGGTGAACTCGACGGCGGCGGAGACGAACCGCTCGTCGTCCAGCCGGTCGAGCAGGTCCAGGTCCTCGGCGAGCGTGCGCCCGGGCCGCACCGAGCCGTCGGCCAGGCCCGCGAACGGCATGAAGACATCGGAGAACGTCGTACGCCACAGGAAGTCGGCCTCGCTCAGCCGGTCGGCGAGGTCCGGCTTGAGCGCGGCGGACGTCGCCGTGGCCCAGCCGTGGAGCGCCGGGTGGTGACCGGGCTCGGCCAGCGCGTGCAGGGCGATGCCCAGCTCGGCCAGCGGGGAGGTCTCGAAGGCCATGCGCTCGGGCGTCAGACCCGCGATGTCGATCGTCACGCTCATGACCACATCGTGCCTTCCGGCACGTCCGGCGCCCCGCCGTTTGACGCTCCCCGTCAATCGGTGCGACGCGGGACGGCGGGCGGGCGCAGGGTGGCTGGCGAGGGCCTTCCACCTCGCCGGACACGCGGAACACGCGATACCCGAAATGCGCGTCGGCGCCTGCTGCCGGCTGTCCGAAAGGGCGATCACATGAGCCTTACCGAGCAGTACCTCCTCGACACCTACCGTTCGACGCGCCGCGGAGAGCCCGCGCCGCCCGCGCCGGGCCGCCGCGACTGGCGTCTGCTCAAGGAGTTCCGCGACGTGCGGGACTCCCCCGACCTACGCGACCTCCGGGCCTCCCGCGGCTTCCACGGCTTCCGCGGGTTTCGGCACTTCCGCGGCCTCACGGGGCTCCGGGACCGCTGGGACCGCTGGGACCGCTGGGACCGCCGGGGCTTCCGGGGCCTCCGCGCATTCCGCCCGGCCCGTCCGGCGTCCCGCGTCCCGCGCGGGCCGCTGCCGGCGCGCACCCCGGGACACCCGTGCCCGTGACGCGGCTCCGTGTCCGGGACCGGACTCCGTGCCCGGACCGCCCTCTCCCTGGTCCCGGCCGCTCACTCCGCTTCCAGGGCCCTCAGCAGCCGTGCGAAGTCCGCCACCGCGTCCCGGACGTCCCGCGCCGTCCACTCCAGTCCGGGGGCGGACACGGTCACCTCCGAGAGGGACACGTCCGGCACCTCGGAGTCGAACCACCGGCGGAAGAGGGCCACCCCGGTCTCCTCGGCCTGGCGCACGGAGGCCTCCTCCAGCAGTTCGGCTCCGTACGGCAGCCAGACCTGGAACTGGTGCGTGTGCGGCTGCCCGGGGTGGACCCTGGCCCAGGGGAGCCCGGACCCGGCGAAGCCCTCCCGGAGGGCGGCGGCCACCACCTTGGCGTGGGCGACGTACCCGGGCAGCCGGGGCAGCTCGCGTGCCAGGCCCACCAGGGCGGACAGGGCGGCCGGGAACTGCTGGGAGAGCAGGCCGCCGTAGCGGTGGCGCCAGGCCCTCGCCTCGTCGACCAGGGAGGCGGGCCCGGCGAGCGCGGCGCCGGACAGGGCGTCGAGCGACTTGTAGAAGGAGACGTAGACGCTGTCCGCGAGCGCGGCGATCTCGGGGAGCGTGCGGCCGAAGTGCGGGGCGCACTCCCACAGTCGTGCGCCGTCGAAGTGCACCACCGCATCACGTTCTCCGGCCGCCTCGACGACGGCCTCCAGCTCCTCCCAGGACGGCAGCACGAAACCCGCCTCCCGCAGGGGGAGTTCCAGCATCAGCGTCCCGAAGGGCTCCTCGAAGCCCTCGATCTCCGCGGCCGTCGGCAGCCGCCGCCGCGTCGTCGCGTGCACGGTCCGCAGCCCGCTCAGCGCCGGGAACGCGCCACGCTCGTGCAGCTCGGGATGGGCGAGCGGGTGCAGGGCGACCGTGGCGTTCCCGGTGCGGCCCGCCCAGCACCGCAGGGCGACCTGCTGGGCCATGGTGCCGGTGGGGAAGTACGCGGCGTCCTCGGTGCCGAGGAGTTCCGCGACCCGTTGTTCGAGGTCCGTGACGATCCCGTCGCCGTAGAGGTCGCTCCAGGAGTCCAGGTCGTACACGCCGGCCGCCTCGGCCGTCAGCCGGTCCAGCCGCTCGCGGACGGTGGTGTCCGCGGACCGCCGTGACAGCAGCCGCCGGGAGCCCTGCCAGGCGGCGAGCCTGCGCCGCTGCCGTTCCTGCTCGCCGCTCGCGGCGCGGGCCCCGCTCCCGCTCCCGCCGCCACGGCCAGGCCGGAACCGGCCGAGGCGGTGCCCTGGGGCATCCGGGTCGCGGCCGAGGCCGGCTGGCGGCTCCTCGTCCTGGCCGGCACGGTGTGGGTGCTGATGCGGATCATCAGCTCGGTGCAACTGGTCATGCTCGCCTTCACCGCCGCCCTGCTGATCACGGCGATCCTCCAGCCCGCCGTCGCCCGGCTCACCCGCTGGGGCGTGCCGCGCGGCCTCGCCACCGCGCTGACCGCCGCCCTCGGCTTCGTCGCCATCGGGCTGATCGGCTGGTTCGTGGTCTGGCAGGTCATGGAGAACATCGACAACCTCTCCGGCAGCCTCCAGAAGGGCATCGACGATCTCAAGCAATGGCTCCTCAACAGCCCGTTCCACGTCACCGAGGACCAGATCAACGACATCGCCCAGAACCTCCAGGACGCCATCGGCACCAACACCGAGGAGATCACCTCCGCCGGCATCCAGGGCGTCACCGTCGTCCTGGAGGCGCTCACCGGCATCCTGCTGACGATGTTCAGCACGCTGTTCCTGCTCTACGACGGCAAGCGGATCTGGCACTGGTCCCTGAGGCTGGTGCCGGCGCAGGCGCGGCCGGGAGTCGCGGGCGCGGGGCCACGGGCCTGGCGGACACTCACCGCGTATGTGCGCGGCACGGTGGTCGTGGCCATGATCGACGCCATCGGGATCGGCCTCGGCTGCTACTTCCTCGACGTTCCGCTGGCCGTGCCGCTCGCCGTCATCGTGTTCCTCTTCTCCTTCATCCCCCTGGTCGGTGCGGTCGCCTCCGGGGCGCTCGCCGTGGTCGTCGCCCTCGTCACGCAGGGGGTGTTCACCGCCCTCATGGTGCTGGTCGTCGTCCTCGGCGTGCAGCAGCTGGAGGGCCACGTCCTCCAGCCCTTCATCCTGGGGCGGGCCGTGCGCGTCCACCCGCTCGCCGTCATCCTCGCCGTCACGGGGGGCGGTCTCATCGCGGGCATCGGCGGCGCGGTCGTCGCGGTCCCGCTGGTCGCCGTCACCAACACCGTCGTCACGTATCTGCACGCGCACGCGCGTGAGTCGGCCCTGCGCGGGGCCACGGCGGTGCCGAACACCCCGGCGCCCGCGCCCGCGACCGCGACCGGCCCCGGGACGGGTCCCGGGCCGGGGCCGGCGTCCGCTCGCGAGGCGAAGAACGGGGGCCGGGAGTGATCTCGGAGCCGGAACTGGTCGGGGACGACGGACAGCCCTTCCGGGTGGAGACCCTGGACTCCTCCGCAGAGCGGTCACCGGACGGGCCGGCCCGGCGCGCCGGGAGGACCGGCCTGCCCGGCGGCCGCCTGTGGTGGGCGCTCGGCGGCGCCGTCGCCGCGTCCGTGCTCTGGGCCGGCGGACTGTACGTGTACGGGGGGCCGGGCGCCGAGGCTCCCGGCGCGGGCGCCTACCGCAGTTCGAAGAACCTCTGCGGGGAGGCCGAACTGGCCGCTCTCTCCGCCGAACTCGGCAAGAAGTCGGAGGGCCAGCAGACCGGGCACCGTCACCCCGCCCTCGACCAGGCCACCTGCGACGTTGCCTTCGTCGGCGAGGGCGGCGACGCGGAGGGCGTCCTCCCCGGCCTCCTGTACTCCGCGCGCCTGACCTACCACCTGCACAAGAAGACGGACCCCCAGCCCGAGTTCGAGGCCGGCCGCGGACTGTCCCAGTGGTACGACGGCACGGCCACCAAGGTCGAGGAGGTCCCGGGGCTCGGGGAGAAGGCGTACTTCCTCACCTTCGACGACTACCCGGAGCTGCGCGTGCTCGACGGGGGAGCGGTGTTCACCCTGGGCCTCGGCGTCTCGTACAACAGCTTCGACGAGCAGGACGAGACGGATTTCCCGGAGCCGGACTTCAGCGGACTGCAGCCCCTTGCCGTGGGGGACATGCGGAAGCTGATGGAGAACCTGAGGACGCAGTGAGCCGGTGAGCCGGTGAGCAGTCGGCGGCGAAGCGGTGGTGTTCCGGGGCCCGCCGGCTCATCAGGAGCCGGCGGGCCCCGTCACTCCCCGCGGCCTCGCGGCCGCACCGCCCCGGCCTACTCGGCCAGTACGGCCTCGGCGTCCAGTGTGGTGCCCACGGCCTGGATCACCGCGGCGATCTTGAACGCCTCCTGGACCGTTTCGCGGTCCACACCGGCCTTGCGGAGCACCTGCTCGTGCGAGTCCAGGCACTGGCCGCAGCCGTTGACGGCCGAGACCGCGAGCGACCACAGCTCGAAGTCGGTCCTGTCCACGCCCGGGTTGCCGATGACGTTCATCCGCAGACCGGCGCGCAGGGAGCCGTACTCCGGGTCCGACAGCAGATGCCGGGTCCGGTAGAAGACGTTGTTCATCGCCATGACCGCGGCGGCCGACTTGGCGGCCGTGTACGCCTCGGGCTTGAGGTTGGCCCTGGCCTCGGGCTCCAGCTCACGCAGCACCCGGGGCGAGCGCGAGGCGATGGCACAGGCCAGCACCGTGCCCCACAGCGTCTGCTGCGGGAGTTCGCTGTTGCCTATCACCGAACCGAGGTTGAGCTTCAGGTCCTTGGCGTAGTCCGGCAGCGCGGACTTCAGCTCGTCGAGCGCCACCGGGCTCACTCACCCGCCAGCAGCTTGACCGGGTCCAGGGTCTGCTCGCCCTGCTTCCAGTTGCACGGGCACAGCTCGTCCGTCTGCAGCGCGTCGAGCACCCGCAGCACCTCCTTGGGGTTCCGCCCGACGGAGCCGGCGGTCACCATGGAGAACTGGATCTCGTTGTTGGGGTCGACGATGAAGACGGCCCGCAGCGCGTAGCCGTCCTCTCCCTCGACGCCGCAGTCCCGCATCAGCTCGTGCTTCGGGTCGGCGAGCATGGGGAAAGGCAGGTCGCGCAGGTCCGGGTGATCCTTGCGCCAGGCGTGGTGCACGAACTCGGAGTCGCCGGAGACGCCGAGGATCTGGCAGTCGCGGTCCGCGAACTCCTCGTTCAGCTTCCCGAAGGCGGCGATCTCCGTGGGACAGACGAAGGTGAAGTCCTTCGGCCAGAAGAAGACCACGCGCCACTTGCCCTCGTAGCTCTTGTGGTCGATCCGGGCGAACGCCTTCTCCGGGTCGAGGTCGACGCAGGCGGTCAGTTCGTACTCGGGGAACCTGTCACCGACAGTGAGCATGCTGCTCCTTTGTTGCATGGGAAACGCCCTTTTGGGGCTTTCCCGGAGGTTGGACGGAGTCCAGACTGTCACGCAGGTGAGTGATCACAAAAACCGGGTCCCGGGGCGCGCGGTCGCGCAGGGGGCGCACGCCGGCACGTGCAAGCGCACACGCAGGTACGTGCAAGCGCACGTCAGGGGGGCCTCCCCGAGGCAGGGAGGCCCCCTGTGCGCGGCCGCCGCGGAGCGGGCCGTCCGGGCACCTACTCGGTGCGCAGACCCTCCGGCCGCATCATCCGCCACAGCGGCGGAAGGCTGAGCACGGTCACCAGGAGGACGACCGCGGCGCCGGCACCGGTCATCGTGCCGACGGCGCCCCAGTCGAAGTGCACCGGGCGGCTCACCATCCGCAGCAGGATCGCGCCGAGTGCCAGCCCGGTGGCACAGGCCAGCGTCAGGCCCAGGGCGATGGGGACCGCGGTCTGCCAGAGGACCGAGACGCCGAGGGTGCGGCGCCGGGTGCCGAAGGCGACCAGGGCCGCGAGGAGTTTCCTCCGCTCGCGCAGCTGCTCCATCTGGGAGACGAAGAGGCTGGCGCCGATCAGCAGCAGCACGGCGACGGAGCCGATCAGCAGGCCCTTGCTCACGGCCGCGAAGCGGTTGTTGACATCGACGGCCGCGATGGACATCGGCTGCAGCAGCGGGTCGCCCTGGGCGAGGGCGTTGCGCACGTGTTCGTGGGCGTCCGGCACCGCGGGGTCGAGGGTGACGAACATGGAGTGGTACAGGGTGCCGGCGGGGATCTCCGGCAGGGCGGAGGGAGTGGCCATGATGCCGCCGCGCCGGTAGCCGCTCGGGTCCGGGCGGGAGTCCACGTACGGTGCGTCCGCCGGCACGGTCCAGGCAGTGGGTGTGCTCTCCCGGCCGTCGTCGCTGGAGGGGTTGATGAACACCTTCTCGCCGGGCTTTGCGGTGGGCTCGGCGAACTCCGGCTGCTCCTCGTTGGGCCTGAGCAGGAAGGCGTCGCCCTCCTCGCACGTCTTGAGCCCGGCGAACTCGCGCAGCGTGGCGCACTCCGCGACGATGAGCCCGATGTAGTGCTCGGGGTTGTGCGCCTTCCCGCCGACGTCCGTGGAGCCGAAGGCCAGGGCGCGGCGCGCGCCCTCCGCGGAGGCGACCTTCTCCGTGATCGCGGGCATGCGGGACCCGTCGATCTGGGAGGGCACGGACACCTGTATCTGCGCGCGGTCGGGGTCGGCGCCGGTGTCCCTGCGGTAGTCGCTCTCCACGCCGGTGAACAGCGACTGCAGCGCGATCGCCCCGGCCACCGCGACGGCGATGCCGTTGACCGGGCGGACCACGATGCCGCTGCTCAGCTGGAGCCTGCGGACGGCGAGCTGCCAGGCGACGGAGCCGCCGCCGAGCCGGGTCACGGCGAACTCGACCAGCCAGGGCAGCAGGGCCGTGACGCCCACGAGGAGGAGTACGACGCCCCCGGTGACCTGCCACTGGCTGAACTGCTCGTCCTCGTCCTGGCCGATCATCGGGTAGAGCAGTGCCAGGCCGGCCAGCGGCATCACAAGCCGCCACCACAGGCGGCGCCGCGGCGGCCTGGCGGTGCGGACGACACCCAGCGGTTCGACGACGACGCCGCGCATCGCGAGCAGCGTCACGGCGACGGAGGCGACCGGCACCGCGACGGCGACGAGCAGGGCCAGAGCCGGGTTCAGGGCCACGTCCGAGGGGTATATCCCGGTCTCGAAGACGCCCACCTCGTCGGCCAGTTGCCGTCCGGCGAAGAAGAAGCAGAGTCCGGCGAGCAGCCCGAGCAGGGCGCCGCCGAGGGCCTCGCCCGCCGCGATCCTGCGGGTGGTGGCACCGTCCGCGCCGACCAGTCGGAGCGCGGCCAGCCGCCGGTCGCGGCGCTCGCCGCCGAAGCGGACCGCGGCGGCGATGAAGACGGCCACCGGCAGCAGCAGGACGATGAGGACGATCAGGATGAGCAGCAGCAGAACGGGGTCCCAGGGCTCCTCCTGCTGGGGGTCGCCGAAGCCCTTGACAAGCTCGACGTAGTCGTCGCCTGCCTTCATCGTGTCCGAGCCCGCGTAGTAGACGAGGTCGTGCGGGCCGAGCAGTCCCTCGGGGCCGACGGTGCCGGCCTGCTCGTACGGGAGCCGGGGCTGCAGCAGCCTGCCCTCCGGCGAGGAGAGCAGCTCGGCCAGCGCGGGGGAGACCATCATCTCGCCGGTCGCCGGGATGCGGTCGAGACCGGGCGGCAGCGGGGGTTTCGAGCCCGGGGCCCCGACCAGCCGCCCCCAGACGCTCTTGTCCTTGAAGGTGCTGTCGGCATGCCCGATGAGCAGCGTGCCGTCGCCCGGCTTCTCCGCCGTGACGTAGCTGTCGCGCATGGCGCTGCGCTGGTCACGGGCGTCGAGGGCGCCGGGGAGAGCGGTGGTGAACAGCAGCAGGGCGACGCCGAGCCCGACGCCGAGCGCGGTCAGCAGGGTCCGTATCCATCCCTCCCTGCCGCCGGCGACCGAGAACCTGGCGCCCATCAGGAAGTCCTGGGCCCAGCTGGTGCCCCGGCTCATACGGCGCGCTCCATGTCGCGGGATTTCCCGTCGCGTACGACGATCTCGCGGTCGGAGTAGGCGGCGACGCGTGCCTCGTGGGTGACGAGGACGACGGCGGCGTTGGTGGAGCGCGCGGCGTCGGTGAGGAGCTCCATGACGCGTTCGCCGTTGAGGGAGTCCAGGGCGCCGGTGGGTTCGTCGGCGAAGACCACCTTCGGTCCGGTGACCAGGGAGCGGGCGACGGCGACGCGCTGGCCCTGGCCGCCGGAGACCTCGCCGGGCCGCTTGGCGCCGACGTCGGCGACCTCCAGGCGCTCCATCCAGGACAGGGCGGTGCGCTCCGCATCCTTGCGGCGGGTGCCGTTCAGCCGCAGCGGCAGGGCGACGTTCTCGACGCAGGTCAGTTCGGGGACGAGCTGCCCGAACTGGAAGACGAAGCCGAAGTCGCTGCGGCGCAGGGCGCTGCGTTCGGCGTCGTTCATGGCGGAGAGTTCCCGGCCGGCGTAGGTGATGGTGCCGGAGTCCGGGGTGACGATGCCGGCGAGGCAGTGCAGGAGCGTGGACTTCCCGGAGCCGGAGGGGCCCATGACGGCGACGACCTCGCCGGGGTGGATGGAGAACTCGGCGCCGTCGAGGGCGGGCGTGGGGCCGTACGACTTGCGCAGGGCGTCCGCGGCGAGCAGGGAACCGGCGGGAGTCATCCCCGCACCTCCTTGGCGAGCCCGTCGAGACGGGCGGCGGTCAGTTCCAGCCAGCGCAGGTCGGCTTCCAGGTGGAACAGGGCGTGGTCGCAGATGAGCTGGTCGGCGAGGTCGCCGCGGCGCTTGCGGTCGGTGAGGATCCGCATCAGGCGCAGGTGCTCGGCGCGCTGGGTGTCCAGCAGCTCCGCGGCGCTGCGGCCGGTCAGGAGGGCCAGCACGACCTTGGTGTAGAGGGTCGACTGGAGGTACGGCTCGGGCTTCTCGGGCGTCGAGAGCCACTGGCTGACATCGGTGACCCCGGCGTCGGTGATGGCGTACCGCTTGCGTTCGGGACCGCCGCCGGCCTCGATGCCGTCGACCTCGACCAGGCCGTTCTTCAGCAGCCGGGACATGGTCGCGTAGACCTGCCCGTAGTGCAGCGGGCGGTCGTGCCCGAACTTCTCGTCGAAGGCCCGCTTGAGGTCGTAACCGTGGCGGGGGCCGGACTCCAGGAGCCCGAGCAGTGTGTGGGCGATGGACATGCGAGCACTATACGCACGACGTATACACGAGGTGTATACGAGGGCTGCCCAGTGCACTCCCTGTGGCCCTTCCCCACTGGTCAGGAGGTTTTGTCACAGCTCTGTAAGCGGGCGCGGCGCGGCGGGGCGCGAAAACGGGGCGGGCGGGGGCCGACGGCTGCCGGCCCCCTCCGGACCCGCTCAGTCCAGTTCGTAGCCGAAGGTGTACGGGTAGGAGGGCTCGCCGTGCCGCGCCGTGTAACCGCCGGTCCCGCGCAGCCCCGCCAGCTCCTCGGTGCCCGAGCCGGGCACGACCTCGAAGGCGCAGTGCACGGTCCCGTCGGCTTCGAACGAGCCGCGCTCCTCGACGACGAAGGTGCCCCGGCGCCCGTCGAGCCGCCCGGAAAGCACCTGCATGCCCGTGAAGGTCCCCGTCTTCTCGGTGACGTAGACGATGCTGTACTCGCAGATGGTTCCGTCGGCCTCGATGCCACCGGAGAAGGTGTTGGTGACGGAGGCGTGGGCGAGTCTCGGGAGCGTCTCGCTCCCGCCGACCGGGTTCTCCTTCCAGTCGGCGAAGGTGAAGCGGCCGGTGGTGCTGCTGGTCATGGGTGTCCTTCCGGGGCGGCCGTACTGGGCCGGTGGGCTGATGGCGGCGCCTGACGCGCAGCGTGCTGCGCGGCGGCGGGACCAGCCTGGCCGCCTTACCTGACACCTCCTGTCAGGTACGGGCGACAATGTCCTCATGCGCGCCGACCGGCTCATCTCCCTGCTCCTGCTGCTCCAGAACCGCGGGCGGGCGACCGCCTCCGAACTCGCCGCGGAACTGGAGGTGTCGGTCCGCACGGTCTACCGGGACGTCGAAGCGCTGGGCGCCTCCGGGATACCGGTCGTCGCCGACCGCGGACCGGCCGGTGGCTACCGGCTGATGGACGGATACCGCACCCGGCTGACCGGCCTCACCGACGCCGAGGCCGGCGCGCTCCTCTTCGCCGGGGCGCCCGGGCCCGCCCGCGATCTCGGCTTCGGGGCGGTGCTGGCGACGGCCCGGCTGAAACTGCTGGCCGCGCTCCCGGCCGGGCCGGCGGAGAGCACCCGGCGCATCGAGGAGCGGTTCCACCTCGACGCGCCGGCGTGGTTCCGGGACGCCGACCGGGTGACGCACCTGGCGCAGATCGCGCGAGCGGTGTGGGAGCAGAAGGTGCTGGACACGCACTACCGGCGCTGGGGCGGCGAGGTGCACCGCGAACTGCACCCGCTCGGCCTCGTCCTCAAGGGCGGCCTGTGGTACCTGGTGGCGCGCGGCGACGGGGACGTCAGGACGTACCGGGTGTCCCGGTTCCTGGCCGTGGACAGCCGGGAGGAGACCTTCGAACGGCCCGCCGGCTTCGATCTGGCCGCCTACTGGGAGGAGTCCTCCCGCCGCCTGGAGGCCGCGCTCCACCAGGGAACCGCGCGGCTGCGGATCTCGCCCCGGGTGCGGCGGCTGCTGCCGATGCAGTTCGGCGCGGCGGGCACGCGGGCCCTCGACGGAGCCGGACCGCCGGACGGCGAGGGGTGGGTGGAGGTGGAACTGCCGGTCGAGGCGCAGGCGGTCGCGGTCGGCGACCTGCTGAGGCTGGGCCCGGAGGCGGAGGTGCTGGGCCCTCCGGAGCTGCGTGAGGCCGTCGCCCGGGCCGTGGCCGCGCTGGCCGACCGCTACGCGGCCACGCCCTGAGCGACCCCCGTCCCGGGCACCCCCGTCCCGGCCTCCTACGCCTCGCGGCGGTGCGCCGGCGCCGGGGCGGACGGCCCGGGTCAGTCCCCCGGCCCGGGCTGTGGGCCCCGGCGCCCCGGCGGGCGGCCGCGGCGCGGGATGGGGGCGGTGGTGCCGGGGAGGCGGCCCGCCTCGGACAGGGCCCTGCGGAGCAGGAACTCGATCTGGGCGTTGGCGCTGCGCAGTTCCTCGCCCGCCCAGCGCGCGAGCGCCTCGTACACCTGCGGGTCCAGCCGCAGCAGGACCTGCTTGCGCTGCTGGGGCCCCCGCCGGGGCTCGGGTGCGCGGGCCGGTTCCGGCGGCGCGGGTTCGGGCTCGGTCACTGGTACAGGGTGCCCGTGTTCACCACCGGCTGCGCCGCCCGGTCCCCGCACAGCACCACCAGCAGATTGCTCACCATGGCCGCCTTGCGCTCGGAGTCGAGTTCGACGATGTCCTGCTCGGTGAGCCGGGTGAGCGCCGCCTCGACCATGCCGACCGCGCCGTCCACGATCAGCCGGCGGGCCGCCACCACCGCGCCCGCCTGCTGGCGCTGGAGCATCGCGGAGGCGATCTCCGGGGCGTACGCGAGGTGCGTGAAGCGGGACTCGATGATGCGGACGCCGGCCGCCTCGACCCGGGCGTGCAGTTCGACGGCGAGCTTCTCGGTGATCTCCTCGGCGTTGCCGCGCAGCGAGAGTCCGTCCTCCTCGTGGGCGTCGTACGGGTACTCGATGGCGATGTGGCGGACGGCCGCCTCGGTCTGCGTGGAGACGAACTCCAGGAAGTCGTCGACCTCGAAGAGCGCCTGCGCGGTGTCCTCGACCTTCCACACGACGACCGCGGCGAGCTCGATGGGGTTTCCGTAGGCGTCGTTGACCTTCAGGACGGCGGTCTCGTGGTTCCTCACCCGAGTGGAGATCTTCGAGCGGGAGGTCAGCGGATTGACCCAGCGCAGTCCGTCCTCCCGGACCGTTCCCCGGTAGCGCCCGAAGAGCTGGACGACGCGGGCCTCGCCCGGCGCGACCATGTTCAGTCCGCCCATGGCGAGAGAGGCGGCGAGCGCGGTCAGCAGGCCGAGGACGATCGCGATGCCCTTCGCGGCGCCGCCCAGTTCCGCGGCACCGACGGCGATCAGCGCGATTCCGGCGGCCAGGCCGGCCAGTCCCAGCAGCAGGGCCAGACCGCCGGGGACGCTGCGGGCCGCGAACTCGCGGACCCGGGGCTCCGGCATCTGCGGCAGCTCGCTGTCCGTGGTGGGCGATATGTCGGTTCCAGGCATGAGGCTCCCCCGTTGTTGTTCTAGCAAAGTGATATCACTTTATCAGTCCGGGCAACCTGCGGCGCCCGTCGTGAGTCGGTTCCAGTGGAAACGGGTGCTGATTCTCACGTCTGCGCAAGCTGTGAAGATGTGATCAAACGGCCTTTGTCCGTATCGCCGGTGTTAGCTTTCAAAAGCTGATGTCCCGGGACGGACGAGCCGAACGAGCGGAGCGAACGGGTAATGGGCCGAGCGGAAGACAGAAGGGCGAGGCAGCAAGCGGTACGCCGCGCCTCGAAGCCCCACGGCATACGCCGCTTCTTCACATGGAAGAAGCTCCTGGGGACGTTCTTCGGTCTCTGCCTGCTCGGCATGGGCGGCTTCCTCGTCCTGTACCTCATCGTGCCGGTCCCGGGAGCCAACGCCGACGCCAAGAAGCAGAGCAACGTCTACAAGTACAGCAACGGCAAGGTCCTGGCCCGCACCGGCGAGGTCAACCGGGAGATCGTCGGTGTCGAGGACATCCCCAAGGACGTCAAGCTCACCTTCGTCGCCGCCGAGAACATGAGCTTCTACGACGACGCCGGCATCGACTTCAAGGGCACCGCCCGCGGCCTGCTCAACACCCTGTCGGGCAAGGGCAAGCAGGGCGGCTCGACGATCACCCAGCAGTACGTCAAGAACTACTACCTGACCCAGGACCAGACCGTCAGCCGGAAGCTGCGGGAACTGGTGATCTCCCTCAAGGTCGACCGCCAGAAGTCCAAGGACGAGATCCTCCTCGGCTACATCAACACCAGCTACTACGGCCGCGGCGCCTTCGGTATCCAGGCGGCCGCCCAGGCCTACTACGGCGTCGACGCGAGCAGGCTGAGCCTCACCCAGGGCGCCTACCTCGCCGCGCTGCTCCAGGCGCCCAGCCAGTATGACTGGGCGGTGGCGTCCGACACCTCGAAGAGGCTGGTCAAGGAGCGCTGGGCGTACGTCCTGAACAACATGGTCCGGATGGGCGAGATCACCGCGGCCGAGCGCGACGAGCAGAAGTTCGACAAGCCGCAGAAGCCGAAGCCCGCGCCCGGCCTGGAAGGGCAGACCGGCTACCTCGTCAAGGCCGCCAACCAGCAGCTCGAGGCGGCCGGCATCGACGAGGAGCTGCTCGCGGCCGGCGGCTGGACGATCACACTCAACATCGAGGAGAAGAAGCAGAAGCAGCTGGAGAAGGCGGTCGAGGCGGAGCTGACCAGCAAGCTCGACCCGAAGGAGCGCAAGGTCGACGCCAATGTCCAGGCCGGGGCCGTCTCGGTCAATCCGAAGAACGGCGCGGTCGTCGCCCTCTACGGCGGCCGCGACTACGTCAAGCACGAGTACAGCAACGCCAAGCGCTCCGACTACCAGCCCGCCTCCACCTTCAAGCCGCTGATATTCGCCTCCGCGCTGGAGAACGGTTCCAGGACCCAGGACGACGAGCCGATCACCGCGAGCACCGTCTACGACGGCGACAGCCGGCGGCCGGTCGTGGGCAGTGACATACCCTTCGCCCCGCCCAACGAGGACGAGGTGGACTACGGCGACGTGAACGTCCAGTTCGCCATGAACAAGTCGGTCAACTCCGTGTTCGCGCAGATGGGCGTGGACGTCGGCATGGAACGGGTGCTGGAGACCGCGGGCGACCTCGGTATGGACACCGAGGACCTGGAGGCCGTGCCCGCGCAGACCCTGGGCTCGATGGGCGCCAGCCCCTGGCAGATGGCGGGGGTGTACGCGACCCTCGACAACCACGGCAGGAAGGTCACCCCCTCCATCGTGAAGGAAGTGACCAGCCAGACCCGGCAGGCCCCCGACCTGGGCGATCCCATCGGCGAGCAGGTCATCAGCAGGGAGGCGGCCGACTCGGTCACCTCGGTGCTGACCGGCGTGGTCGACGACGGTACGGGTGCCGCGGTGCGCAGCGCGCGGTACGACGTCGCCGGCAAGACCGGTACCTCGGACGACAACAAGTCCGCCTGGTTCACCGGCTACACCCCGGACCTGGTGACCTCGGTCGGCCTGTTCGGCGAGTCCGCCACCGAGAACGGCAAGCAGGTCACCCTGAGCGGCGCCGCGGGCGGCGGCCGGGTCAACGGTGGCGGTTTCCCCGCCGAGATCTGGGCGGCGTACATGTTCGGCGTACTCGGTGACAAGACCTCCGAGTTCGACCTCGAGACGGACATGGGCGCGGCCGTCGCGCCGACCGCCGAGCCCACCACCGAGAGTCCCTCGGCCAGCGTCTCGCCCTCCCAGTCGGAGTCGCCGGAGGTCACCGAGACGCCCGACGCGGACCCGACCACGACCGCCCCGGAGACCACGGCCCCCACCACCACGCCGCCGGAGACCACGGCCCCCACCACCACG
The DNA here is from genome assembly GCF_009916105.1 of Streptomyces sp. GC420. GTDB lineage: Bacteria > Actinomycetota > Actinomycetes > Streptomycetales > Streptomycetaceae > Streptomyces. Next base: position 18,589 of record NZ_JAAAXQ010000084.1, read on the forward strand.
CCGCCGGAGACCACGCCCGGCGGCCAGACGGACTCGGGCGGGCAGAACGGCGGCGGCGCGCAGCAACTGCTGACGCCGTAGCCGGAAAACGGCGGGTACGCGGCTCGCGGCGGGCACGCGGCGAAGCGGAAGGGGCCGGAGCGATCCGGCCCCTTCGGCGTTCCCCCGTTCTCGCGCGGACGGCCGTCAGCCGCCGTCCACCCGGCCGGCGATCCGGTCGCCGAGGTCCTTGTCGATGTTGCGCCAGTACTGCAGCGCGCGGTCGAGCACGGGACGGGAGACGCCGTTCAGGAGATGGCCGCCGACGTTGGACACCAGCCGCTCGCGCGCCTCGTCGTCCAGCACGTTCCTGACCAGGGTGCCTGCCTGGCCCCAGTCGTCGTCCTCCCGGTGCAGCTTGTAGGCCTCGCGCACCATCTCGCCCGCCGTCTGCCACCCGGCCGGCTCCCCGAACCGCTCGACGTCCGCCGCCGGGCCGCCGTACGAGTTGGGGGCGTACGGGCGGCCGGTCCGTGCGGGCTCGTACCGCATGGGGCCGTCCTTGGCATAGGAGTTGACCTGCGAGCGCGGCCGGTTGGGCGGCAGCTGCGCGTAGTTCGGGCCGATCCGGTAGCGGTGCGTGTCCGGGTACGAGAAGAGCCGGCCGAGCAGCATCTTGTCCGGGGAGGGGCCGATGCCGGGCACCAGGTTGGAGGGCTCGAAGGCGGCCTGCTCGATGTGGACGAAGTGGTCGTCCGGGTTCTTGTCGAGCGTCATCCGGCCGACCTCGATCAGCGGGTAGTCGCCGTGCGGCCACACCTTGGTCAGGTCGAAGGGGTTGAACCGGTAGTCGGGCGCGTCGTCGAACGGCATGACCTGCACGTACATGGTCCAGGAGGGGGTGTCCCCGGTGGCGATCGCCCGGTACAGGTCGCGGCGGTGCACGTCGGCGTCGGCGCCCGCCGTCTCGTCGGCCTCGGCCTGGGTGAGGAACTCGATGCCCTGGTCGGTCTTGATGTGGTACTTGATCCAGAACTTCTCGCCGCCCCCGTTGATCCACATGTAGGTGTGCGAGCCGTAGCCGTTCATGTGGCGCCACGTCTTCGGGACGCCCCGGTCGCCCATGAGCCAGGTCACCATGTGCGCGGACTCGGGGGAGAGGGTCCAGAAGTCCCACTGCATGTCGTTGTCGCGCAGCGCGTTGTCGGGACGGCGCTTCTGGCTGCGGATGAAGTCCTGGAACTTGCTGGGGTCGCGCACGAAGAAGATCGGCGTGTTGTTGCCGACCAGGTCGTAGTTGCCGTGTTCGGTGTAGAACTTCAGCGCGAAGCCGCGCGGGTCGCGCCAGGTGTCGGGGGAGCCGAGTTCACCGGCGACGGTGGAGAAGCGGGCCAGCATGTCGGTGCGCCTGCCCGGCTGGAAGAGGTCGGCCTTCGTGAACTGGCTCACGTCGTTCGTCACCTCGAAGACGCCGTACGCGCCGCTGCCCTTGGCGTGGACCACCCGTTCCGGGACGCGCTCCCGGTTGAACTGGGCCATCTTCTCGATCAGGTAGTGGTCCTGGAGCAGGATGGGGCCGTTCGGGCCGACGGTGAGCGAGTGGGCGTCGCTCTCCACCGGGACCCCGTGATTGTTCGTGGTGTAGGGCACCTGGGGTGCTGCCTCGGTCACGAGCGTCCTCCCGTCAGGGGTGGGTTCGGGTCGCTTCGTCCGGATGTCAGTCAACTCCGCGACCTGACCTTCGGCAACACTTGGAATGAGTCCGGAAACAGACATTGTCAGGGTCCGGTGCGGGCCGGCCTCCCGTACGGGAAGACCGGGCCCTCCGCATGTCGGCCCCCCGGGGCGGTCAGGACCGGCCCGGGACTCCCAGCTCGAACCAGACGACCTTGCCGGTGGACAGCCGGGTCGCTCCCCACCGCCTGGCCACCTTGTTCACCAGGAACAGCCCGCGCCCGCCCTCGTCGGTGGCCCTCGCCTGCCGCAGCCGCGGCAGCTGCGGCACATCGTCTCCGACCTCGCAGCGCAGCGTCTCGGTGCGCAGCAGCCGCAAGGTGATCGGCCGCTCCGCGTACCGCACGGCGTTGGTCACCACCTCGCTGATCAGCAGCTCCACCGAATCGGTGAGGTCCTCCAGGTCCCAGCGGGCCAGCGCCCTGCGCGCCAGGCGGCGGGCCCGGCCGGGCGCCTGCTCCTCGGGCTCCAGGAACCAGTACGCGACATCACTGGGCGAGATCCCGTCGAAGCGGGCCGCGAGCAGCGCGATGTCGTCGTCCCGGTCGCCGGGCCCGAGCATGTCCAGCACCTCGTCGCACAGCGCCTCCAGCGGCGGCGGATGGTCGGGCCCCGTCAGCTGCGCCGTGTTCGCCAGCCGCTCGCGCAGCTGCTCTATGCCCGTCCACACGTCGCGCAGCCGGGACTCCACGAGACCGTCCGTGTACAGCAGCAGGGTCGCCCCGGCCGGCGCGTCCAGCTCCACCGCCTCGAAGTCCACCCCGCCCACGCCGATCGGCGCGCCCGGCGGCACCCGCAGCACCTCGGCCCTGCCGCCCAGATGCAGCAGCACGGGCGGCGGGTGGCCGGCGTTGGCGATGGTGATCCGGTGCGTCACCGGGTCGTAGACGGCGTACAGGCAGGTCGCCATCCGGTCCGAGCCCAGCCGCTGCGCCTGCTCGTCGAGATGGTGCAGCACCTCCTGCGGCGGCAGGTCGAGCCCGGCCAGGGTCTGCGCGGTGGTCCGCAGCTGGCCCATGATCGCCGCCGAGGTCATGGAGTGGCCCATGACGTCGCCGACGACGAGCGCGACCCTGCTGCCGGGCAGCGGGATGGCGTCGTACCAGTCGCCGCCCACCCGGGCCGTCTCGGCGGCCGGGAGGTAGCGGCTGGCCAGCTTGACCCCGGTCGGCTGCGGCAGCGAGTCGGGGAGCATGGTGCGCTGCAGCTCGTCCGCGATGTACGCCTCGCGGCCGTACAGCACCGCCTTGTCGATGCCGAGTGCGGTGTGCGTCGCCAGCTGCGCGGCGACCAGCAGGTCGTCCGGCTCGAAGGGCGCGCGCTCGTCCCGCCGCAGGAACACCGCGGCGCCGATCACCCGGCGGCGCCCGCGCAGCGGCGCCAGCACTGCCCGGCGGCCGCCCGACAGGCCCTCGCTGCCGCCGAGCAGCTCGGGCAGCGCGGCCTTGGCCGCCGCGGAGTCCCCGAAGACCGGCCGCACCCCGCGCAGCACCTCGGCCAGCGGCCCGCCGGCCCGCACCTCGCACAGCTCGGCGGCGGGCGGCATCTCCGGCTGGGTGCTGATCAGCGGCAGCCGGAGCCCGGTGTCGCTGTCCGGTTCCTCGGGTATCCGGTCGGTGCGGCGCAGCCGCAGCACCACCGGGTCGACGGGCCGCTCGTCGCCGACGGGCAGCGGATCGCGCAGGTAGACGAGGATCGCGTCCGAGAAGGTCGGCACGGTGGCACGGCACAGGCCGAGAACGATCTCGTCGAGGTCGAGACCGCGGGCGATCCGCCGGGTCGCCGCCCCCACGAACCGCAGCCGGTCGCCCTCCTTGCGGGCGTCGTCGCGGCGGCCGTCCGCCTTGCCGCCGTCCTCCGGGCGCCCGTCGGGCAGGCCCGTGCCGGGGCCGCCGTCCCGCGGGGCAGGCGCGGCCGGCCCCTGGTCCCCGGCGTCACCGCTCCGCGGGCGGGCCACCTGCGCGGCGGCCGTCACGTCCCGGTCCGCCGGCTGTTCCCCGTGCTGCTTCCCGACCACATCCGCCTCACCCGCCGTACCGCCGCCGACAGCCTTGCCGCGTTCGCTCTTCGTACCGCCCTTGCGCCGCGGCCTCGCGGCACCGTCCCCGCCGGAGGCCCCGGCAGCGGCTCGCCGCCGTTTCGCCGGCGCCGCCGCGGCGGGATCGCCGTAGGGCGGCGCGGGGTGCTGCTGGCCGTGCGCGCCGGGCTGTTCCTGCTGGAACGCGCCCCGCGGGTCGGGTACGGCCGCATGGGCGGGCGGCGGGGCGGCCGTCTGCCGGTTCTCGTGGGAGGGGGGATGCTCCGTCACGCGTGGGATTCCGTCCGTCCGGGGCTGCGCGCCACGCGCCCCGCCGGGGTCCGGGGGGTGGCCCCGGAAGACTCGGCGGGCGTGTCGTCGGCAGTTGCAGTTCAGGGAGCGCTGGTGGTGCTCGGGCGGTTCAAGTCCGTACTCGCCGGGGCTTACGCGAAAGAGTCCTCCCCGGTATCTCGAAACCCGCCTCGCCCACGACCCGGCGCGATTCGTTCCGCAGATAACCCGATACCCGTACGGGATGTCCCGGGAACGGATTCGCCGAGCCGCGTGGTGCCCCGTGCAGCATACGCAGTACGGGGGTCGTACCGCCGCACCCCTCGCCCTCGAACCCGTCACACACGGCCGCTCCCGCTCCTACGATGACTCACTGTCAAAGAATGTGCACGGTGCCCGAGTTGCCGCTGCACAGCCTTGCGGAGGACGATCCTACGTTTGACCTATGGGGGCACTTCAAGAGGTTCATCAGGTCATTCGGACCCGGGTCCTGCTTCGCGCCCCGTTGTGCGCGCCGTCCGGAGTCCCGGGATCGCCGTCCGCCGCGCCTCCCGCGCCGCCTTCCGCGCCCCTTCCGCGGCCCGTCCGTGCGCCGGTTCCGGCGCCCTCCGGGATGCGGTGCCAGTCGGCCGGCAGCACCGGCACCTGCCAGGCCGGGTCTGGCCGCCAGTTCTCCCAGCCCCCGGAGAACGGTTCGTCCCAACGCCTGATGGCCTCGACCGCCGCGTGCCCCGCCTCCCGCACCGTACGGGCCTGCGCCCCGCTCATCAGTCCTGCCCGCTGCGCCTGCGCGAACTCGTCCTCGTCCAGCCACCGCCAAGTACGGTCGGGATGCACGGAGATGTCGAGGAAGTGGTCCCGGGAGTCAATACCGCCGACCCAACGGGCGCGGGGCTCCTCCAGGTTGACGTACCAGTTCTTGAAGCGCCATCCGGGCTGCCAGAACAGCCACACCGACCACGGTTCCCCGGGCCTGGCCAGCTTCAGTACGCCCGTACCGAACCAGCGGGAGCGCACGGTCGTGCGGGGCGCGGTGTACCGGGTCTCCAGAGGTTCCTCGTGGACGGCCGTGCCGTCGGCGAGCACCGGCCTGACGCACTCGGTCCCCGGGGCCATCCACACGGCGAGCAGTTCCTCGGAGTCCTCCGCCACGGTGACGGGGCGGCAGATGTGGACCCGGTCGTCGGCGTGGTCCCGGTAACGCCACAGAATGTGCTCGCCCCGCGCCCAGCGCCGTACGCTCTTCGTATCCACCTGCTCTGTCATGCACAGATTTTACGGGTGGCGAGCGCACCGCGCCGCGTCGCAGCTCACGGACGGTGCAGTGGAAACCAACTGCTTACAGACCGCTTACCAGCCGCTAACCGGGGACCTCGGCCGGAGCCCGTGACGAGGGGGAGGCCCGTGACGTGGGGGAG
>NZ_JAAAXQ010000843.1 GCF_009916105.1 Streptomyces sp. GC420
CCGCCGTACGACCGGCCCGGGACGGTCGCCTGGTACGAGGGCGGAGCCCGGCCGGGAGCGGACGGCGTGGCGCTGCTGGTCGGCCACGTGGACACCTCGCGCCGCCCCGCCGTCTTCCACCGGCTGAGCAAGGTGCGGCGGGGCGATCGGGTGTCGGTGCTGGGGGCAGACGGCTCGGTGGCCCGGTTCGCCGTCGACGACGTCGAGGTCGTCGACCGCGACCGTTTCGACGCCCGCCGGGTCTACGGCAGGCGTGTCCCGGGCCGGGCCGAACTCCGCCTGCTCACCTGCGGCGGCACCTTCGACCGCGCCGCGGGGGTCTACTCGGCGAACGTGGTCGTCTCGGCGTACCTCACGGGCGGCCCCCGCTGACACCGCCCGCCCACAGGCACGGGATGCCACGGCACGGGGAGGGGGCGGGGAGAGCATGCGGGCG
>NZ_JAAAXQ010000844.1 GCF_009916105.1 Streptomyces sp. GC420
CGTAGTCGGCGGTGACCGAGTAGGTGCCGGCTGGCAGGACGGCCCGGGTGAGGGTGGCGGTGCTGTTCTCGTCGAGGAGGACCGGCACGACGTCTCCGTCGATGGTGAAGGTGACGGTGCCGGTGGGAGTCCCGGCTCCGGGGGCCACGGGTGCGACGGTCGCGGTGAAGAGGACCGGCTGGCCGAACACGGAGGGATCGGGGCTGCTGCTGACGGAAGTGGTGGTCGTGGCTTGGTTGACGGTTTGGGTGAGGGGGGTGCTGGTGGAGCTGGTGAAGTTGGGGTCGCCGGCTCCGACGTAGGTGGCGACCACGGTGTGGTCCCCGGCGGTGAGGTCGCTGGTGGTGACGGTGGCGGTGCCGCCGGTGAGGGTTCCGGTGAGGGTGGTGGTGCCGTCGATGGTGAAGGTGACCTGGCCGGTGGGTGTTCCGG
>NZ_JAAAXQ010000845.1 GCF_009916105.1 Streptomyces sp. GC420
CCCCGAACCTGTGCGTCACACCTCGGCCCGGGCGCGGAACCAGCCCTCCGGGGGTCACCGGTCTCAGCCCGCCGGGCGGACATGCGCCGGCCGGAACGCGGGCCGGGCCCGGGTCCGGGCGCCACCGGCAGGGGCGCGACCAGCACGGACAGTACGGTCCTCTCGAGCGGCACGGTCGTCGCCCGGGACAGCAGGCCGACCGGAGTACGACGGGTCCGACGGGTCCGACGGGTCCGGGGCCGGGCTGTCCGGCTGTCCGGCTGTCCGGCTGTCCGACGGCACCCTCTCCGTCCGCATCCCCTTCCGTCGCGGGCCACGCAGGTCCACCGGACCCGGCGCCACCGCGAGCACCGGGACGGCGGCCGTGGCGGGCAGGACGTCCGCGACGGTGGCGACCGCGCAGTTGAGCCCGGTCAGGGTCCGGCGGACCC
>NZ_JAAAXQ010000846.1 GCF_009916105.1 Streptomyces sp. GC420
ACAGGCCCGGTAGATGCCGTGGGTGGTGCGGGAGCCGGGCCCGACGAGGTAGCCGCCGGCGCCGCGGACGTCGATGCCGGGGGCTAGCCGGCTCGCGGAGTTCGGGACCACGGTGTCGGCGGGCCCGCTCAGCCACAGGTGGCGGCCGCCGCTCGGGGTGAGGACGACGACGGTGTCCGGGATGGTGAACAGGTGCTGGAGCGCGAGCTGGCGCAGGGCGGCCGTGGAATCCGTGCCGGACTTCACGTCGAGGTCGATGCCGATGAGGTGGTACGGGGGCAGCCCGCAGGCGATGCCGTAGCCGGTGGCCCATGGGGCGGCGGCGAAGAGTTCCCCGATGACGGCCGGGTCGGTGGTGGCGTCGTGCACGCCGTGACCCGGCCGTCCGCACTCGCCGCGGCAGAGGACCGGCTGGGGC
>NZ_JAAAXQ010000847.1 GCF_009916105.1 Streptomyces sp. GC420
CTTCCCGCTCCGGCTCCGAACACCGTGGTCCGAGCATCGCGTCGGGCCAGGACCGGGCCGCCACGGATCGCGGCGCCGAACGGATGGCAGCCGCCCGGGCCCGCGCGGGGCCGTGCGTTCAGCAGCCGCAGTCGTCGGCGCCGTCCGGTGCCGTCAGGGGGTCGGCGGCGCGGCGCTCGCGGCCGTGCCGGGTCTCGGCCTCGAAGCCCTCACGGATCCAGTATTCGATGCCGCCCAGCATCTCCTTGACGCGGTAGCCCAGGACCGAGAGGGCCAGGGCCGCACGGGCGGCGCCGTCGCAGCCGGGGCCCCAGCAGTAGGTGACCACGGGCACGGACTTGTCCAGGATCCGTTCCGCCCGCTCCGGGACGAGGGCGGCCGGCAGATGGACCGCGCCGGGGACGTGTCCCT
>NZ_JAAAXQ010000848.1 GCF_009916105.1 Streptomyces sp. GC420
GGGGAACCGGGGGTGAGGCGCAGCAGACGGGAAGTGGCGACGAGAAAAGCGGGGGACGTGCCGGTGAAGGCGTGGGCGCGGACGTTGCCTTCGGTGGCATGGGTGCCGGTGGGGTCGGTACGGACCCAGGTGACGCCGTCGAGGGCGGCGCCACGGACCTGCCAGCTCGCGGCGTGGAGTTCGAGGCGGACGGGGCGGCCGAGTTCGTCGACGGCCAGGTCGACGGAGCCCGCGTGGTCGCCGGCGGGGGCGGTGATCTGCGAGACGTAACGCCAGCCGGAAGGGCCGGGGGCGCACTGGAAATGCTCCTCGCCGAGCGGGGTCTGGTCGTGCGGGTCGTGAAGTGAGTAGCGGCCTCGTGGCATGCGGGTCGTCCGGTCGTCGGGGGTGCTGTCTCTTA
>NZ_JAAAXQ010000085.1 GCF_009916105.1 Streptomyces sp. GC420
GGCAGGGGGGCACGGTCCACAACGTCGTCAGCGGGGGAGTCCAGTACGGCCCTGTCGTGCAGGGGCAGCACTTCTCGGGCCTGACGTTCCACAACTCGGGTTCCGTCCCGCCGCGTTCGGTGGACGGCCCGGACAGCGGTGCGGCAGGTGGGTGAGGGGCGCGGTTCACGCACGGGGCGGCGGCGCGGTGAGAAGAGACCGGTTGGTTCTGTTCCGGAATGCAGGCATCTCCCGCCCACCGCGTCGCTCGTATGACTAGTGTGGTCACATCGGCACGAGTTGCCCGATGTTTCCGCCCCCGCATGACAGGACGATCAATCAGTGTGTACCGTTCGTCGGTTTTGCCTCAACCTCTGCATGAGTGGAGGTGTCACCTTCATGACAATGGGCCCGTTCCGCTGGATCTGGTGAATCCTCGGCGACCGTGAATGATTCCCCTCCCGGCTCCTGAGGGTCACTCAGGAGCCGGTCGACTCGCGGCACGCCAGGAAGGCCCGCAGCTTCTCCGCCTCGCCGGTGGCCCCGAGCCGCCGGTAGAGCGCGACCGCCCGCTCGCCGTTGCGGCAGGCCGTCTCGCCGCGCCCCTCCGCGGACAGGGACCCCGCGCGGGCGAGCCCCGCGAGCGCGTGCGCGGCGCCCATGGGGAACCCCACGGCCTGCGCCAGCTCCAGGGCCTCCCGGTAAGCGGCCAGGGCCTGCTCCTGCCGCCCGGACCGCAGGTGCACATCCGCCGTGCCGATCAGTGACCGCTGCAGCTCGTACGGGTTGCCGATGCTGCGGGCGACGTCCTGCGCCATTCCGAAGTGCTGCAGCGCCTCGTCGTGCCGCCCGGTCGCGGCGTACGTCGTGCCCAGCGAGATCAGCACATCCGCCTCGCCCAGCGCATCACCCCCCGCGCGGTGGCTGTCGAGGGCCCTGCGGAAGTGGCCGAGTGCGCGATCCGCCTGCCCGGTCGCCAGGTGGACCGTGTCGAGGTTGGTGTCGACGATCGAGATGTCCTGCCGTCCGCCGTGCTGCCGCATCAGTACCGAGGACTGCTCGTAGCATGCGCGGGCCTCCTCGTACCGGTGCTGCTGGGACAGGAGTTCGCCCATGTTGTTCAGCGCCTTCGCCACGCCGTAGAAGTCCGACAGACCGGCGTTGATGTCCCGCATGGTCTCGAGCCGGTGCAGTGCCTCCTCGTAACGGCCGGCGTAGAAGAGGGCCATGCCCTGCACGTTCAGGCACTCGGCCTCCCCGGAGCGGTCGCCGGCCTCCCTGTAGAGCGATAGTGCCTGCTCCACCACGACCAGCGCCGTGTTCCCGCGGCCGGCGGCCAGCCGGGCGCGGCCGGACTGCAGAAGAGCGTCGGCAAGGCCGTTGGGATCGCCGAGTTCCGCGTGGATCGCCACGGCCTCCGTCGCACAGCGCAGCGCCTCTTCGTGGTTCTTCTGCGCCAGCAGTTCGGCTCGTCCGGTCAGCGTGCGGGCCAGGGCGGCCCGGTCGCGGGAGGCGCGCAGGACCGGCACGGCGGAGTCGTACAGTTCCGTCGCGATGCCGTGGGTGCCCCAGAACTTGAGCGGTGTGGCGAGGACATGCGGGAAGAGCGCGGCGTACGGCGGGAAGTCGGTGGCCGCGAGACGCGCGGCGGACACCAGGTTGGCGTGCTCCACGCTGAGCCACACCGATGCCTCGTCGGCGCCGGAGAACCACGGCGCGTGGCGGGACTCCAGCTCCGCTCCCAGGGGCAGCGGCCGGCGATGCGGGTGGGCGAGGCAGTCGGCCCTGTGGGCGCCGGTGAGGTAGTAGGACACAAGGCGCTCGACGGCTCTGCGGCGCACCTGTTCGGGATCGGTGCCGGCACCCACCCGGAGCCCGAAGGCGCGTGCGAGGTCGTGGAGGCGGAAACGGTCGCGCACGGGTTCTTCGAGCAGACTCGCGTCCTGAAGCTCTTCGACGGCGCGGCGCACCCACCCGCTCCTCGGCCCGTCCTCCACGTCGTGCTCCCGCGCCCGCCCCGGCACGCCCTCCGGCCGACCGCACGGGGGCGGCGCGCCGTACGAGTCCGCAAGCGCGGCGGCGGCGCGGAGCGTGATGTCGGGGCCCGGGTTGAGGGCGAGCAGCCGGAACAGCCGTTGCGCCTGCTCGCCGAGGCCGGCGTAGGAGAACCGGAACACAGAGAGGACGGATCCGTCGAACTCGTCGAGGGGATCCCTGGCCCGGGACAGGCGGTCGAGGAGATGCCGGAAGTCCCACGACTCCCGGTGGCGGAACCGCCCGGCCAGCATCTGGAGGGCGAGGGGGTGACGACCGCAGGCATCCACGACGCGTCCCAGGTCGGCCGCGTCCGCCGGCCTCCGGAGGGCGCCGGAGACCCGGGTGAAGAGCGCAGCGGCCTCCGCCCCCGAGAGTACGTCGACATGGAGCGAGGCCGCGCCTTCCAGCCCGGCGAGCGTGCTCCGGCTGGTGACGAGCGCGCGACAGGCGGAGGCACCGGGAAGCAGCGGCCTTACCTGGGCGGCGTCGTGGGCGTCGTCGAGGACGAGGAGCACCCGGCGGCGCGCCGTCCATTCCCGCCACCTGGCGGCCCGCTCGTCCGGTGAGGCGGACGTGTCCACGGACAGTCCCGCCGCACGGAGGAGGAGCGTCAGGGCCTCGGAGGGGTCGAGCGGCTGCCGACCGCTGTAGCCGAACAGGTCGACGTAGAACTGGCCGTCGGGGTAGGAAGAGGTGAGCCGGTGCGCCGCATGGAGCGCGAGCGCGGTCTTTCCGACTCCGGGCATACCGTGGACGACGGTCACGGGCAGCGCCGTCGACGCGGCGCCGGAGGACGTGCCATGCCTCCCCGCACCGTCGAGCAGGATGCGCAACTCACTCGCACGCCCGGTGAAGTCGGGCGTGTCGCGCAGCAGCGTGTTGCGTGGTTCCGGCACGGGCGCCATGGACCGCACTGGCGTCACGGGAGTCGTGGCGGCCGCAGCACCGGGACTCGTGCCCATGAGTGCCTGATCCTGTTCGAGCATCCGCCGGTGAAGGTTCCGGAGTTCCGGCCCCGGCTCGATGCCCTGCCGTTCGCGCAGAATCCCGCGGGTGGTCCGGTAGAGGGCGAGGGCCTCTTCGGGTCTTCCCGAGCGGTACAGGGCCAGCATCAGCGATGCGACCACCTGCTGGGCGGTGGGGTTCTGGGCCGCGAGCTCGCGCAGTTCACCGATGAGGTCGGCATGCCGCCCCGACTCGAGCTCCAGCCCCATCCGCTGCTCGCGCACCCGGCGGTGGTCCTCGACCAGCCGGGCGCGAACGGAGTGGGCCCACACACCGGAGAACTCGGCGAGCGGCTCGCCCCGCCACAGGGCCTCGGCCTCCCGCAGCAACCCGATGGCCATCTCCGGATCGCCACGGCCGACCGCTGCGGCGGCGTCGGCGCGCAGCCGCTGGAAGCGCGTCAGGTCCACCCGCTCCGGGGCGATGCGCAGTCGGTACAGCCGGGACGAGACCCTGTCCACACCGGCCGGTTCACCGCCGGCCGCCAGGCGCAGCCGACCGCGCAGCCTGGAGAGGTAAGTGTGCAGGTTGTCGACGGCCGTTGGCGGAGGTTCCCGGTCCCAGACGCGGTCCAGCAGCGTGTCCACACTGACGGGTTTCTCCCGGGCGTGGATCAGGACCGCCAGCACGCAGCGCTCCTTCACCGACCCGAGCGCGAACTGCTGCCCCCCGTGCCACAGCTCGAGGGGGCCCAGAGCGAGAAGGTCCACCATCGCCCCCGACCGGTGTGCCTCTGTCCGCCGCCGCGCCCGGTGGCGCAGGTGCCCGTACGGCATTCATCCAGTACTCAACCAACGCATGGGGCAGCGCCAAGGGTGGAGGCGGCGGCGCACGGAAGCGCGACCGGCGCACAGCCCCGGCGCGACCGGCTCCCGGGAGGGCGCGGTTGTGTCCAAGAGGCGGGAATGCAGGATTCCTGCAAGCCTGCCGTCCAACCCCAAGGGGCACCAAGGCCTCATGGACTCGGACCGCCGCGAACCGAGACGGAGTGATCGCGGCGGCCGGGAGGACGAACGGGGGAACGGAAACGATGAGCGTGACAGTGCCGGAGCCGCACTGGCGACACGTGCCGGTGCGGCTGGACTTCGGCCGCTGGGCCACTCGCAGAACGTGCCGACGAATCCTGGTGGTGGTCCACACCGTGCTCACGGGACAGCGGTTGCTCGACGTCCTGCGCCTGCTGGAGGGCGACTTCCGGGTGCAGGTCTTCTTCACCTCCGCACCCGATGTGTTCAGCAACGGCGTCGGTGATTTCCTGGAGCGCCTCAGGGGCCTGGTGCTGCCCTGGAGCCAGGCGGTCCACACAGAGTTCGACCTGGCGCTCGCCGCGGCCCACGGCAGCCTTCACGAACTCCACGCACCCGTGATCGTGATACCGCACGGTGCCGGACACAACAAGGTCACGACCGTCGGGCGCGGCCTGCGGGCGATCAGGGGGAGCGGCGCCTACGGCCTCAGCAGACAGCGGCTGATCCGGGACGGCGCGCTCATCCCGGAAGTCATCGTGCTGGCCCATCAGGAGGAACTGGCACGGCTGGGAAGAGAGTGCCCGGAGGCGCTCTCCGCCGCCGAAGTCGTCGGCGACCCGTGCTTCGACCGCATCGCCGCGAGCCTGCCGCGGCGTGACGCCTACCGCAAGGAACTCGGTGTCGGAGCGAAGCAGCGGCTGGTCCTCGCCTGCTCCACCTGGGGCCCCGACTCCCTGCTGGGCCACGGCAGGCGCGTGCTGGAACGACTCGTCGACGAGCTTCCCGAGCACAAGTACCGGTTGGTGATGCTGCTGCACCCGCACGTGTGGAACGCGCACGGCGAGTGGCAGGTCCGTGCGTGGCTGGCCGGAGCAGTGCGATCCGGGATCGTTCTGGTCAGCCAGCACGGGGACTGGACCGGAGCGCTCGTCGCCGCGGACTACGTCGTGGGTGACCACGGTTCCGTGTCGCTCTACGGGACCATGACCGGCGCACCCGTCCTGATGGCCGGCCGGGAGGACGCCGCCGTGGACCCCGGCTCACCCATGGCCGAACTGTGCTCCTTCGCGGCCCGGGTACGCCCCGACCGGCCGTTGGCCGAGCAGCTCAAGCGCAGCTCCTCGGCGTACCGCACGCATCGGTACAAGCGCGTCGCGGCCCGCATCTCCTCGGAACCGGGCCGGTTCGCGCGCAGAATGCGCGCCCTGCTCTACCGCAAGCTGCGGCTGCGGCCACCGGCCGCGCACCCCGCAACGGCACCGGCGCGTCCTCCCCTCCTGGTGCGCTACGGCGAACCGGACGGTGTGGCGCGATGAGGCATGTGTCTGCCGTGGTGCGGCGTACGGCGGTGGGCGAGACGGAGACCGCCGCGGCCGACGGGCGGAACGGGTTGCGCGGTCCCCGGCCGGTGCACCGGGTCCGGGTCCTCCTGCCGCCGCCCCTGTGCACCGGCGATCCGGTGACGGATGAGCACCTGTGTGTCAGGCTCCCCGCGGCGGAACCCTGGCCCCGGCTCGGTGACGTGCTGATCGAGGACCTGGACGAGGGCCGCCCCGGGAGCGGCGTGCGGCACGGCACGACCGCGGAGGAGCCGGCGCGCAGAGCAGCAGAGCTGACGGCCCGTCACTCCGGTGCCCTGCTGGTGGCGGTGCATGCCGGACCGGTCTGCTGCGTACGTCTGCGTCCTGTGCGACACGCGGACTCCGGCACGGCCTGGGAACACACGCTGCGGTTCGTCGCGCGACCGTCCCGGGTCCCCGCGGCTGCGCCGGAAGGCGGCTGGGAAACAACGGCCTCGCTCGTCCACGCGCTGGTTGTGTCAGGTCTGCCCCTCGCAGTCCTGGCAGCGGTGACGGCCGATCTCATGCCCTCGGTCCGCCCGGAGCCGTTCGGGGCGAGAAGTCAGCCTGTGACACCGCCGGAGGGAGGCGGCAACTGTCCGATGCGGGCCCGAACCGCCACGGCCTCCGGAGTGTGCGACCGGCCCGCCGCGTCGTACAGCTCGCGGGCCTCCTGGTAACGCTCCAAGGCGAGTCCGGGCCGCCCGCGCCGTTCGGCGAGCCGGGCCAGGCTCTCCACGGCGCGGGCGGTCTCGTAGCCGGCGGCCATGCCGCGCAAGGTGACTACTGCCCCGACCAAGTGCTCCTCGGCCTGCTCCAGCCGTCCACCGCCGAGGTGCGCGCGGCCCAGGACAATGGCGGCCCGAGCGACGTTGTAGGTGTCTCCGGCTTCCCGGAGCACGGCCTGCGCCGTTTCGCCTCCGGTGACGGCGTCGTCGTAGAGCCCTCTGACCAGGGCGACGTCGGCGAGGTTGAGCCGCGCCAACCCCCCGGCACGGCGATCGCCGTGCCGGGGCAGTTCCTCGGCGGCCCGGGCGAAGAGCGCGGTGGCCCGGTCGAGACGGCCGAGCCTCTGATGGGCCAGGCCCTGGTAGTTGAGGGTGCGCGCGGACCCCAGACCGTCACCGCGGTCCAGGAACAGCCGTTCCGCATGCTCGAACATCGACAGGGCACGCTCGTGCTCCCCGGCGCCGAGTACACCCATACCGCCGGAGGTGAGCATCCGGCACTCGGCCACCGTGTCCCGTAAGTCCCGTGCGGCGGCGAGGCCTTCGTCGTGCGCAGCCTGCCAGTCGCGGTAGAACTTGCGCCGCAGGAACAGCGGCCACAAAGCGTCCGCGAGCTGCCATGCGACGGAGGGGAAGCCGGCGGGCCGGGCCAGCTTGATCACCGTCATCATGTTGGGCAGCTCGCGCTCCAGCCAGTCCAGTGCGTCCTCCGTCCCGCCTCCCGGGTCCGCGACGACCACCGGATCAGGGCCGTAGTCACGAGGCAGGGACCGGTGCTGCGGGTCGACGATCTCCTCGGCGCGGGTCGCGCTCGCCAGGTAGTGGTCGGCGAACCGCCGCAGCACCGCGGCCCGCTCGGACGCGTCTTCGTCCTCCTCCGCCCTGGCGGTGGCATGCAGTCTCACCAGATCGTGCATCCGGTGCCGCTCCTCACCCGCGTCCATGAGCAGGCTCGCGTCATGGAGCGCCTCCAGCGGCTCCACACACTCGGCCGTGCCGCAGGCGAGCGCGGCGGCCGCGGCAGCAGTACCGAATTCCGTGCCCGGGTGCATGCCGAGCAGCCGATACAGCCTGGCGGCCCGCTCCGGCAAGGCGCGGTAGGAGAGATCGAGCGAGGCACGGACGCTGTGGTCGCCTTCGATGGCCAACTCCCCCAGTCTGCGGTGCTCTTCTTCCAGGGCTCGAACCATCGCCGTGATGTCCCGCCCCGGGCGTGCCGCGAGTCGGGCACCGACGACCCGTACCGCCAGGGGCAGCCCCGCGCACAGCTCGACCAGTTCACGGGCGTCATCGGGATGGGCAGCCACTCGGCCGTCGGCCAACGTGTCCGCCAACAGCTCGACCGCCGCCTCAGGGCGCAGGGGCTCGAGGTGCACCGGGCGGCAGCCGTCGACCGTCAGCCCCGGCAGCCGCCATCGGCTGGTCACGACGGTCACGTTTCCCATCCCTGGCAGCAGCGGCCGCACCTGAGCCGCGCTCATGGCGTCGTCGAGCAGCACAACGAGCCGTCCGTCATGGGTCAACGACCTGTAGAGAGCGCTGCGTTCGGCCAGTGTGGCGGGCACCGACGGCGTGGGTACGCCCAGGGCCCGGAGGAAGCGGCCCACCACCTCGACGGGGTCCGCCGGACCCGCCGGAGACTGGGCTCCCAGATCGGCGTACAGCTGACCGCCCGGGTAGGCGGACCGCAGCGTGCGCAGCCAGGCGAGCGCGACCGCCGTCTTGCCGACACCGCCCAGACCGCTCACCGCGGCCAGTACGGGCCGGCCTTCCCGCACGGCACGGGAACGGTTGCCTTCCAGGACCCCGAGTTCCGCCGTGCGGTCGGTGATGCGGGCCGACGGCGGCAGCTGCCAGGGAGTCTGCGGTGCCGCGTCGTTCGGCCCGGCGCCGATCCGGATGCCGCCGTACACCGTCTGGGCCTGAACGGCCGGGCCGTGCACCGTGCCGCCCAGCTCGTTGGTGAACCGTCCGTCCTGACTCGGCACCGCACCCGACCCCCTCACGCCCTCACGCGCAGTGACGCGCCCGCCCGGAGATTCTCCTTTCCCCGGACGTGATCGATACGCGTACGTCGCCTGCGTCAGCCGTACGAGCGGTGAGGGACCGATCGGTTTACGCCTGGCGCAGATGGGGGCGGGGGAAGGGACGGTGGCCACCGGCGCATGCGGCCTCGAAGACCCGCAGGACCACCCGCGACAGTGCTGCCGTGGCGATCGGCAGACGCGCCCCCGGGCACCGCATCCGGCGACGGACGGCACCGCTCCACGACGACCGGAGCGATCGTCGCGGGCATCGGACCGCCCAGGCCGGACGCGGCACCCGGGGGCGTGAGGAAACCCGCCCCCGCATCCCCGGACCACGCACACGATGCGTGCCACCGGACGCGGAGCGAACGCGGGCGACCAGCGCATCCACAACCGTTCGGGATGCACCAGATACGCAGGATTGGGTCCAGGGACCCACTCCTGCTCACTGATTAGGAACGGTCAGCGGATCAGGAGTACCAGAAGCACCACCGCGGTCAGGCACCCCGCGGCGGCCACCGCGACGCGTGACACCCTTCGCCGGGAGGGACGTCCGGCGACCTCGAGCCGTCCGGTGCGGGCAGGGAAGACGTAGAACACCCGGTCGCGGTCGCCGGCCAACTCGACCCTGGCGAGCGCCAGGCGGCGCAGCCGTACCCGGCGCGCCACTTCGTCCTTCCGCCGGACGAGACGCGGCTCGAGGACCGCACGGTGCGACGCGGCCAGGTCGTCGGGCAGCGGGTCGTCGATGGAGAGGACGGCCGTCTTCCAGGCGCCGGCGGCCTCCAACTCCGACCGGACGAACCACGGGGGCTCGGGGGCCGGTACGGATTCCGGAGTGGCGGCCCACACGACGCGTCCCTCCGTCCAGAAGGTCAGACAGCCCTTGCCCGCACACCGCTCGCACTGCTCCGTCCCCGAGCCTCCGCACTTGGGGCACTTGACACGACCGGCGGCACCGCAGGTGTCGCACGCCGTCCTGCCCCAGCCACGGCACCGGGCACAGGCGCTCCCGGGTGTTCCGCAGCCCTCGCACGTCACTCGCTCCTCGGCGCGGGCGGGCTTGCGGTTCGCCTTGGGCGGTCTGCCGCGAGGACCGCGCGAGTCTCCGTGCTTCAGGTACTGCGTGCAGGGTGTGATCCCGGAGCACTCCGCGCAGACCGTGGCGGGTTCGCAGGGCAGATGTCCGCGCCCCGAGCACCGGGGGCACTGGTGGGCACCGTTGCCGCAGCCGCAGGACTCCTCGCGCACCGAGCCGAGCTTCACCAGCCGAAGCGTCCTGTCGCGCGGCTCCGCGGGCGGATCGAGCCCGTACTCGGTCAGCGATTCGTACGTCGGCCGGCCCGACAGGTCGAACGTGCCGGGCCGCCGCTCCGGCCCTTCGGTGCGGGACTCGACGCAGCGAGTGATACCGCAGTCGAGGACCGGTATGCGTGTGATCCGGGCGGTGCCGGCCAGGTGCGGCGCCGCTTTGCCGGAGCGCCCGAGGTGCTCACCGATCGACTTCAGGATCTCCTCGTCGGACGGGTCGTCGGTCACGGCGGCGCTCACTCCCCCCGATCGGGCCCGTACCCGCACAGACCGGCACGGGCGAGACGCCGAGCAGCCCCAGTGTGGCGCAGCCGCGCCCGCCGGGGCAGGGCGCGCGGTGGTGCGTCGGCGCGAGCGGTGCCTGTGCTGAGCCGGCAGCCGCTCGGCCCGGCCTTCGCGCGGGCCGAGGCGGCTCCTCGGTTCGTGGGAGGACGCGGGCTACGCCGAGCCCACCGCTCCCACCCGTCCAACCGCGTCGACCAGTTCGGCCAGCGCGCCGGCGAGCGCGTCGAGGCCCGGACCCGCCGGGCCGCCCGGTTCGCGCATGTACACGTCCCGGCGGATCTCCACCATCAGCGCGCTGACCCGCGGGTCCTGTCCGTAGTACTCCAGCGGGACGTACGCGCCCTCGAACGGGCTGTTGACGCCCGTACCGCCGAAGCCCGCGAACGCCTTCCCGGCCAGGGCCCGCAGGTCCTGCGGGGTGTGGTAGCCGTCCGTGCCCAGGCAGACGGGCGGCCGCGGGCCTTCGCCGTGGAGTTCGTACGGGAGCGGCTCGGCCGGATAGGAGTGCACGTCGATGACGACCGCGCGTCCCACGGCGTCCAGCCGCTCCGCCACCGCCTCCGTCATGGCGGCTGCGTACGGGTGGAAGTACCGGTCGAGGAGGGGCCGGGCGTCGAAGCCGTCCGGTCGCAGTACGGCCCGCCGAGTGGTCCGTGTGTAGACCGCGCCCATGCCGGCGGCCAGCATCTCCTCCCGCTCGTCCGGGAACCGCTCGGGATCGACCACCAGCCGCGAAAGCTCGTTGACGAACCGCCAGGGCGTCGCGGAGCAGCGCAAGGCGGCGGCCGCCGCGATCCGCGCCGTGTGCGAGTCGGTGATGTGGTCCAACTCCCGCTCCAGCGCGGCGTCGTCCAGCACGATGCCGCGCCGCACGTCTGCCGGTATCGCCCGCGAGGAGTGGGGGACGTGCAGGATCACGGGGGATTCCGGCGCACCCGGCAGGAGCCGGTAGGAGGCCGCGATGTCGTTCATTCCGGTGTCCTTCTCACGTGGGTCGTACTCGGGAGGGCAGCGCGCCTTCCCGCCTGGAGTTCAGTGCCGGGATCCTGACGGCGGCCACTGACACCGGCCGGAGTGACGGAGGCGGCATCGGCCGTGGCACGCCTCGGGAGGATCCGTGCGTGATCGGCCGAGCGCCCGGACGACCGGACGGCGGCGGCGGAGCGTCGTGCGCACGGAGGCACCCGACCGGCCCAACCTGTTCCAGTGGGACGTGAGTTGATAACATTGATCTTTGCTCACGCAAGCAGCGGATGACAACGGGGGAGTACATGTCGTTCGACGAGGAGTGGGCCGCGCTGAAGGCGGAAGCGCTGGCACGCCAGTCCACTGCCATGCGGCTCAACCAGGTGGCCGACCCGGGAGGCGGCGGCCGGCCGGGACCGGGGGGCGCGCCGGGTGGGGGACTCGAGTACAACACGGATTCCATCAACGGGAACGCGAACCTGCTGGTCGAGATCGCGGGATTCCTGTACGAGGGAAGACCGGACGGCGATCTCTGCACCACGGCACGGGTACCTCGGGCGCACAGCGACGTCGCCGCGCAGGTCAATCGTTTCAGCAGGTTCGCCGACGACCAGTTCCAGGACGCCGTCGCCCTCTTCGCGGCGCTGTCCACGAAGCTGAGGACCGCCGGGAGCGACTTGGTGAAGGTGGACGGCGGCGAGGCCAGGCGTTACCTCGACGTCGTGCTCGAGGGAGAGTACGTGTCACCGGAGGCACGATGAGCGGGCTCAGCTATCGCAAGGACGTCCAGTTCCTGGAGGACTGCAGTCCCGCCCTCATCGAGCGCAACGCCGACGAGTACCAGCGCGTACGCGACATGCTGGTGGAGGTCGACGATCCCGCCGGCCGGGCGGAGAAGAAGACACACTGGCACAGCGAGGGCAGCAGGCGGTACGAAGCACGCGTCGCGGAGGCGCGAAAACTGCTGACCGGCCTTGCCGAGGGCTACGGGAAGGCCGCGAGCGCCCTGCGCGCGTACGCCCTGGCGCTGGAGACGGCCAAGAGCCACTACTCCAACGGGAAGGCGAACGAGCGGGCACTCGCGGACCTCATCGGCACGAAGGGCACGGCCATCACCCGTGAGGCACAGGCGGCGGAGCCCATGCGTCAGTGGGAGGACATGAGGGCGACGACCGGTGTCATGGACTTCTTCGCCGAACTCACGATGGACGTCGACGACATCAGGGACGAGGCCAACCGGCTGCACGACGCCGCGGGAGGTGATTTCCACCTGGCGAAGACCTGCGAGAAGGATGCCCGTGAGATCTGCGTGCACGGTCTGAAGCAGGCCTACGACCTGTTGCCCGAGTTCCGCATCAGATCCGTCGATCGCGTGGACGTCCTCTCCGCGATCGCGGACATGCGACGCGAAGCCGCCGAGGCCCGCAGCAACCCCCTGACCCATCTGCCCGGAAGCGGGGGCAAGCGGGACCTCCAGGCGCCCGTGGGCGACACCCCGGTCTCGCCGAGGCTCCGGGACATCCGGTCGCAGCTTGCGGGCCTGCCCGCCGCGACGGACAGTTACTGGATTCCACCCTCGTCCGACCAGGACCGCAAGGAATGGATCGCCGCCAACAAGGAGATCATCGAGGCCGCCGCGAGGAACGCGGGGCTGCCGGCGGACGTGGTGGCGGGCATCGCGTGGCAGGAGGTCGGCGGCCAGCCCGGGATCGCCGACGACGTGGTAGATACCATTCGCGAGCAGGCGGACGCTCCGTGGGGACTCAGCCCGATCGCGCCGGAGAACCTGCCGTCGAGGCTCGGTGGTGATCCCGACGAAACCTCCTTCGGTCCCATCGCCATCCAACTGCGCCGCGGCGCGGAGGTCCTGGGCTACGACCCGGCCAACCTCACCGAGCAGCAGCGGACGACCGTGGAGGCGTCCCTGCAGGACCCTGGGCAGAACATCTTCATCGCTTCCGAGTACCTGGCCCAGCTGAAGGCGGAGAGTGAGTTCGCCGGGGTGCCACCGGAGGAGATGACCCCCGCCCAGTACCAGGAACTCGCAGCCCGGTACAACGGTGGACCGTACTGGGAGGACGGCCGCGCCCAGGCGTACGGGCGGCGATTCGTCGACGACATCGATCAGGCAAGGGAAGCGCTGCGCTGATGCGGGACCGTACTGTAGAGAGTCCGGACGCCGATGAGAAGGGGTGCCTTCGATGGGTGCTCGGCGTCCCGCTGGTGATCCTGCACCTCATCGCGGCCTTCTTCTGCTGGACCGCGCTGATCACCCGGCCGTCGCATCCCTGGGACGACACCGCGCGCGGGGCGATCACCCTCATGTCCGCGCTGGCCATCGCCGTCGGCGCCCTCGCCCTGCTCATCACCGCCGCGCCCTCCTCGCGGCGGGCTCTCGGGCCGTGGTGGTTCGCGCCTCCGATCGTCGTCTGCGTCGTCGCGGCGGTGCGGTGGGCCCTCGCCGGCTGACCCCCGGGGCGGCTGCCGGTGCGTGGCCGCCGGCCGGGGCTCGGCACGGCCACCTCGCGTGGGCCCGGACGTGCTGACGGCGGCGGGCCGTGCGCTCGGCGAGGCGCTGTCGGCGGTGGGCACGGCGTTCCTGACGCTGTGAGGCGGCCGGGCATCCGCCGCGCCGGTCACGGAGAGGCGGGCCCGCCGCGCCTCGGACGAGGAAGCGGCGCCGAGACCGGGCGGCCGGTGCCCTGCCAGGACCGACGCCCGACCGCCGGCCTGCCCGTCCGCCGGCCTGCCCGTCCGCCCGTCCGCCGGCCTGCCCGTCCGCCCGTCCGCCGGCCTGCCCGCCGCCGGTCCGGTCGGCGGACGTCCGGCGCGGTGCGTACGTCGCGCTGTCCGTACGAGGGTGCCGTCAGCCGGCCGCCCCGGACGGACCCTGGACCACTGCCGCCAGTTCCTTCTCCGTCAGTGGCGGCCCGTCCAGCGGCTTCTTCAGCGGCCCCCGCACCACCGCCGTGACCACTTCCGGCTTCACCAGCGTGGTGATGGGCGCCGAGAGGGTCATGACGTCGAAGAGGGCCTTGGCGACGAGGGGACGGCCGGTGGCAGTGAGGATCAGGCGGTCGACGTAGCGGCGGAGGAGCCGGGAGGTGATCGCGGGCTGCTTGCCCACAGCGTCGGGGTAGAGGATGTCCTGTCCGGTGGCCAGGTCCCAGGCCGTGGACACGGGACGGGCGACGGCGCGCTGGATACGGTGGGCGAGGCCGTGTGCGGCGAGATCGTGGGCGGCGAGGATGTCGCGCAGGGCGAGGGCGCCCTGGGCAGCGACGGACAGGCCGTGACCGTACACGGGGTTGTAGGTGGCGACGGAGTCGCCGAGGGCCAGGAAGCCGTCCGGCCACGCCTGGATCTTCTCGAAGAAGCGGCGGCGGTTGATGGTGCTGTGCGAGACGAAGACGTCTGTCAACGGCTCGGCGTGAGCTATGAGTTCAGCGACCACGGGGTGCCGGACTCCCCGCGCGAAGGACTCGAACTCGCCGGCCGCATCGGTCGGCTGGCCGCCGCGCGTACCCGAGAGGGTGACCAGCCAGCGGCCGTCCTCGATGGGAACGATGGTCGTCGTCCGGCCGGGTACGGGCTGCCGTGCGTCGGCCTGGACGTTGACGACCGGGAAGTCGTGCGTGCCGCCGGGTGCCCGGAAGACGCGGCTGGCGTACGCGAGCCCGGAGTCGACCTCCTCCTCGTGCGCCTCGGGGACCCCGAGAGCGCCGAGCCACGCGACGGCCCGGGAACCGCGACCGGAGGTGTCGACGACGAGATCCGCCGTCAGCACCTCCTCCGTCCCTCCGGGGGCGTGTACCCGGACACCGGCCACCCGGCCCGCGTCACCCTCCAGGCCGAGCAGCTCGGTGCGTTCGAGAACGGTCACGCCGGGCAGGGCCATGACGTCACGCCGTACGATCCAGTCGAGCAGGTCGCGGCTGCAGGCGATCACGAACTGCATCTCGGGGAAGCGCCGCAGCCAGCCCTGGGCCTGCAGGGAGACCAGGCCGGTGGGCAGCGGGATCCGCCGGGCTCCGGCCATGAGCCAGCGATCCGTCACCCCCGGCAGAAGGGCCTCCATGGCCCGGGCGCCACCGGACCACAGGAGGTGGACGTGCCGGGCCTGGGGCAGGCCCTTGCGCGGCTCGGGCCCGGCGGGCAGGGAGTCACGCTCGACGACGGTGACCTTGTCGACGTACTGACTCAGCGCGGCGGTGGCCAGCATTCCGGCCATTCCGCCGCCGATGACGACGGCGTGACGGGAGTCGGAGCCCCGGCGCTCTCTATGGGGTTCGCTCATGGGAGTCGCTCTCTGACCTGGCCGCGTGCCGTCTGGCTGCCGCGACGATGGGTGACTGACGCAAGGCGGTGGACATTCCGACCAGGTCGTACGGTGCTTCGGCCGCCGTGGGCGGAACTTCGTCCGCCAAGTTTATGATCTTGCCGTCGGGGTCCGCGGACCGGGCCCGTACCGCTGCCGCCAGCATTGCCGCGTCGGCGATGCACCGCGCCTGCGCCGGGTCGCACCGTGCGGTCCTGGCCGCTTCGTACGCTCTTTCGCGGACCCCGGGATCGAAGTAGGGAATCAGCGCCAGCACGCCGTCGTGAATGGCGGACTCCCTTTGGGTGAGCCGGAGTTCCGCGGACGGCCACAGGGACAGACGTACGGGCCGCGCGTCGCGCGGGCCGAGAGTGCGCACCTCGCGCCACAGCGGATCCAGCTGGTGGTACGCGTACCAGGTCTTCCAGATGCCCGACAGCCGCTGGCCCACCAGCGGAAGACAGAATCCGATCGCGCTGACCTGAGCCGCCGCCGAGGCGAGGATGGGGGCCACGTAGGTGCTCAGTCCGTCCCAGTCCCCGTCGCCGCCCGCCCAGCGGGCGGCGACCGCGGCGAACTTCGTAACGCAGTAGGCGAGGTTGAACAGGTAGCCGAGCACGATGACCAGGAGGCCCGCACGCAGCCAGCCGCCCACTTCCAGTGCCCAGCGCCCGCAGAGCACGTTCATCGCCACACCCGCGACGGTGAGCGCCACGAGATAGAGCACGATCATCTCGCGGATGAACGGGGTGTTGGCGTAGTACGTGTCCAGGTCCCGCAGCCGCTCGACCGGCGCGTTCCCCAGGACGAAGAGGACGATCAGCGCGACGATCACCACGCCGTATCCGGCGATCAGCCGCCGGGCGACACGGCGCGTCTGCTCCGGCGGGCCGCCGCGCCAGTAGACGATCAGCACCAGGCAGGACGCGCTGAAGGCGCTCAGCAGCGCGTACACGAGCGGCGCGGAGACATTGGGGATGCCGGTTGCACGGTTGACGGCGGCGATCGTCGGAGGGGCGGCGAAGGCGAACACCGCGGCCGCCAGGGCGAGCAGCGCGCATACCGACCGCAGCAGGGGGTCCCGCCAACCGCGCGCCAGAGCAGGCAGCTTGAAGACGAGGGCAGCCGCCATCACGACAGCCGGTATGTAGTAGGAGGAGCCGTCCACGCCTAGCCCTGCGGCCCGCGGTAGCCCAGCGAGGTCTCGATGCGACCGGCGAGCCCGTCGCGCCGCACGGGGCCGCGCAGGGCGGAACCGGCGAGCCAGGCACGGCACTTGCTGGCCAGCAGCAGTCCGAAGCGCTCGGCCTGGTTCTCCTCGTCCTGGTCGAAGGTGGTGCGGGCGGCGACCTTGAGCACGGTGGCTCGCAGATCCGCCTCGTCGGACAGCAGCCGGGCGGCGACACCCGCTCCATCGACGTGGTGTGTGCAGTGCCCAGCCTTCATGTGCCACAACTCGTGTCCCAGGATCACGAGTTGGTGGTCCGGGGCAGTGCGTTCCTCGATGACGATGAGGTCCTGTTCGTTCATGTCGAGCCAGAGCCCGCTGGCGGTGCCCGGCGGGAAGGCGGCGGTGCGGTAGCGCACCGGACGGCCGCGACGTCGGCTCATGCCGTCGCAGAGCGCGGTGTAGAGCGCCGCCGGTTCCGCCGGGACCGGCAGACTGATCTCCGCGATCAGTTCGCCGCACAGCTGCCGCATGTCCTTGCCTATGCCCACCGTTTTCCCCGCTGCCAACTCGTCGAGACGTCGCCCGGTCCCGTGAGGAGACCGGAACCCGGTACCGGATCGGTGACGTGGTCACCGACTGCGTCAGTCACCCGATCAGGATTCCGACCGTCTGACGTTCTCGAGCAGCATGTCGAGCCACTCGGTGACCTTGTCGCGGTGTTTGTCGGTGGGCAGTTGGGCGGCCCGCCAGGCGATGCCGCGTACTCCGTGGTCCTCGAGGAGCCGCTGCAGGGGGTCGTCGCCGAGGTCGGGGACGAGGACCGCCTCGCGTTCGCGGTCGGCGAGGGTCTGGAGGAGTTCCTGCTCGGCGTGCTGCAGGGCTCCGGCGAGGGCGTCGGCGTCGTCGGCGGTAAGGAAGCCGGCGTGGACCTTGAAGAATCGCTGGATCGCATCGCAGTGCTCCATGGTGGGGCGCCGGTCGCCGTTGATGAGCGCGCCCACCTGCTGGCGTGACATGCCCGTGCCGTCGGCGATCTCCTGTTGGGTGTGACGGCGGCCGTTGGGCTTGAGACGGGTCCTGCGCAGCAGACCGAACCGCTGGAGGAAACGCGCCTGGAGGTCGGGTTCCCCGGCCGGCCGTCCCTCGAGCAGGGCCGTGACGACATCGACGGGGACGCCCGATGCCGCGGAGAGCCGTTCGGGACCGAAGACCTCGCCGCGGCTCAGCCCGAGCCGGTCGGCGAGTTCCGCGACACGGGCGGCGGTGGCCGCGAGGGGACGGTCCTCGGCCGCCGGGTCTGACATCGGGAAGCCGGCTGTCACCAGTGGGTCTCCTAGATCCTGCGAGGTCGCTCCGCATACAGCGGGCTGTGCGGAGGCTAACGGTTTCGCGGGTCAACGGCCAGATCGTGCCACAACTGTGGCGGGAATGGAGTGTCGACCGGGCGAGAATGCCACGATAGTTGACATGTTTGATTCGCGAGGGTCAGGATCGCCGAGCGGCGTGAACTCGGACACCTTACGTAACAGCCCCTGGGCGGAACGCGAAGCACCCTGGGCAGGACCGCGGGAAGAGGTACGGGATGGCGAGCGATGCAGGGTTGGGACGGCACGGCGTCCCCGCGCCCGGCGGACGCCGCGCCCCGACCGCGTCGGTCCAGCCGGCGCGACACCTCTCCTCCGTGCCGTCCGCGGGCCGCTGCCCGCAGGCCGGTCCGGTGGAGGCCGAGCCCGAGGAAGGCCGGGAACAGCGCCAGGTGAGCAGTGTGTCGAAGGCCCCGGACATGCGGGCCTATCTGCGGGACTACGCCGCGATGATGGAGGCCGTCCCCTTTCCCTCCTTCCTGCACGACCGCCGGTGGGACGTGGCCCTCGCCAACTCCGCCTTCGACGCGCTCTTCGAGGGGATCAGGCCCCACCCGACAGCCATGCCCAGGCGGAACTTCCTGCGGTTCGTGCTCTTCCACCCGGACGCCCGCAATGTGCTCGCGGAACACGAGACGAGCTGGTGCCTGCCGATGCTCGCCGGCTTCGCCGAGGAGATGAAGTCGGACACCGGCTCGCGTGACCGCGCCCTCCAGGCCATCCGCCGGGAGATCGCGCGGGACCCGATCATGGAGGCCGCATACTGTGACGGACTGCCCCGCTGGGTACGGTCCGTGGGAACCGCCGCCGCACACTGCGACGGCGACGTACGGCCGTTGAGGCACCCGGACTCCCGGTGGGGGCGGACCGACTGCAGGCTGGTGAGCGAGACGCCCAAGGCCCTGGACGGGATGGGCCTCAGCAGGGTGACGCTCGTCCTGACCTGAGCGGCCGGGCTTGACGCCCGTACCGGGCTCGCGCTCCCTCCCGCACGGACCCGGGACGCTCGCGCCCAAGACGCACCCGCTCGCCCCGGACCGCACCCCCGCCGGCTGCCGGCCAGCACCACCCGGGCCGCGAAATCACAGGGACGCGACGAGCCGACGCGGTTACTCTCGTCCGTCCATCGACTCCGACCGCAGGGGGAAGCAGGCTGTGCGCAGTGCCGTCGTGACACCACAGGACGACCGGATCCGCTGGGTGGAACTGCCGGGGAAGGAACCTTGCCGCGTCTACGTGCATGGTCTGGGAGCCACCTCGCCCGCCTACTTCGGGGAGATCGCGGTACATCCACTGCTGGCCGGCCACCGCACGCTCCTGATCGACCTGCTCGGTCACGGCCTCAGCGACCGGCCGACGGACTTCGACTACACCCTCGAGTCGCACGCCGATGCCCTCGCCGGCGCCCTGACCTTCGCGGGTGTCGCCGGAGCGGAGCTGATCGCGCACAGCATGGGCGGCTCGGTGGCCATCGTCCTGACCGCACGGCACCCGCACCTGGTTTCCCGCCTGGTCCTGGTGGACGCCAACCTGGACCCGCTGCCCCGTCGGCCCGGCTCCGGCGGCAGCAGCGGCATCGCCGCCTACTCCGAGCAGGCGTTCCTGGCGGGCGGCTGGGAAGAGGTACGCGACCGGGTCGGTCCGCACTGGTGGGCCACCATGCGCCTGGCCGGCCGTGAGGCCCTGCACCGCAGCGCGGTCTCTCTGACCCTCGGCACCGTCCCCACCGTGCGCGAACTCCTCCTGGGCCTGGAGATTCCCCGTACCTACCTGCTGCCCGAGGCCGACGGCCCGCTTCCGGGCGCCGGCGCGCTCGCCGGGGCGGGAGTGGCCGTGGTGGCGGTCCCGGACTGCGGCCACAACATCATGCTGGACAATCCGCAGGCCTTCGCCCATGCCACCGCGACCGCGCTCGCGGGGACCGGGGACAGGGATGACGAGGCTGCGGGCGGCTGCGGGGGGTGACACGGGGCAGCCGCACGGATTCATTCCGCGTGACGTCGACACGGGCCCGTGCGGCCTTGTCCCGCCCCGCCTTCACCGGCGTCCTCCTTGCCCGTCCCCGCCGCGGCTCGCCATCACCGGGCCGGCCGGGCAGCAGGGTGCTGCCCGGTGACGGCGCGCCGGGGCACCTCGTCACGGCCGGCTCCCCCGGCCGCGAGGACGGCCGAGGGTGTCCGCGGCCGAGGCTGAGCCGCCGTCCGGGCGTCAGTCCAGGCAGAACTCGTTGCCCTCGGGGTCGGTCATCACGATGAAGCCGGCGCTCATCGGGGGAGCGGGCTCGTCGCGACGGACCCGAGTCGCTCCGAGCGCGACGAGCCGCTCGCACTCGGCCTCCAGCGCGGCCATCCGCTCCTCTCCCTCCAGTCCGGGAGCCGCACGGATGTCGAGGTGGACCCGGTTCTTGGCGACCTTGTCCTCCGGGACCTGCTGGAAGAACAGCCGTGGGCCGTCCCCGTCCGGGTCCTCGACGGCCGATCTCGTGTTGCGCTGCTCCTCCGGCACGCCGATCCGGGCGAGGAAGTCGTCCCACGCGGCCAGCGGGTCGGCGCCCTCGGGCAGGTCGACTCCGGGCGGGCCGGGGTGGACGTAGCCCAGGGCGTCGCGCCAGAAGGACGACAGCGCCCGCGGGTCGTGGGCGTCGAAGGTGATCTGTATGCGGCGGCTCATAGGGTCGCTCCGTTCGCGGCGTGTTCCGTGTGCGGGCAGAGGCCGTGCGGCGGGCAGACCCCGGACAAGCGGTGGGCCGGCTCGCGGTGGAGATGCGGCACCGGACCGGCCGTGGGCGTCCGGCGGAAGGCCCGTTCGCGCGGACCGGAACCGCTTTGGCCCGCGCGCGGTCCCGGCGCGCGACGTACGTGCGGGAGGGGGCGGCGGGCCGAAGTCTACCCGCGCCGGGCGCGCTTCCCCGCGGGCGCGTCGGCCGACACACTGCGCGCCGAGCCGGGGCGTGCGCCCTCGCGCCGGTCTGTGTCCGCGCGCTTCCGCCGGATTCCGGTCCGCTCCGCCCACCCGCCCGGAGCCGGTTCACTCGAGGGCTCCCGCAGCGCCGGCACACGGCCGGACTCCCCGGACTCCCCGGACGACGCGGCGTAGGCCAAGTGCCGGGAGCCCGGATCATCCCCTCCTGCGGGTGACGCACGCTGACGCCTCATCCGTCAGCTGTTCCGCCCTACATCCCCCGATCCGGTGACTCTTGGTGAGTAAACCACGGCCCGCCGTGCAAATTTCGTGAGTCTAGTCCCGGCGGAACGGCCGGTGCTCGGTCTTGGGTGAATATGCCGCCGCTCTGATCCAGTCGGCTAACCTCACTCGAATGCGCGCCGAGTTGATATGAATTCCTTCATATGTACCAACTGTTCTGAACCTATGCACATATCACCTTCCGAAACGACTGTCAGAAGGTCTACATGGTTCGTGTCGAATCGCACCCAAGTGACCGGGAATCACCTCTCAGCCGACTGCTGTTGCTGCCCGCTGCCCTGATGTCGGCCGCCACCGGCATCGGCACGGCGCTGGTGACCGAGGCCGCCCGGATACCGGTGGCCACGACCGGCGCTCTCGCGACCCTCGTGGTGACCTCGTACGCCGCCGAAGTCGCCCGCAGGGGCAAGGCGTTGAGAGTCCAGCGGGCGGAGCAGGGACAGCGCGTCGCGTTCCTGGAGCGGCGTCTCGCGGAGTACGACGAGGAGAGCGTGCGGCTGGCCAAGGAGCTGATGCCGGCCGCCGTCGACGTGCTGCGCCGCGGCCACTCGCCCGCGGAGGTGATGGCCGACATCGTCGACGGCGACGAGCGCTACCGGCAACTGCCATACGCTCAACGCGAGTTGCTGCTCTCCGTGCTGAGGATCGTGGACGACGAGGAAGCCGTGCGAGACGCCTCGCAGCGCGCCTTCGTGAACATCGCCCGCCGCGTCCAGTCGATCGTGCACCAACAGGCCAGCGAACTCCGAGAGATGGAGGAGTTCCACGGCCGCAACCCCGACGTCTTCGACGACCTGCTGCGCATCGACCACGGCACCGCGCTGATCGGCCGGCTCGCCGACAGCGTCTCCGTCCTCGGCGGCGCCCGCCCCGGACGCCAGTGGCCCAAGCCCGTACCGCTGTACAGCGTGCTGCGCGGCGCGATGTCCCGCATCCTCGAATACCGCCGCGTCGACCTGCACTCGATCGCCAAGGTCGGCATCGTCGGCACCGCCGTGGAACCCGTCATCCACGCCTGCGCCGAACTCCTCGACAACGCCACCCGCTACTCGCCGCCGCAGACCCGCGTCCACGTCACCGCCGTCGAGGTGCAGACCGGCATCGCCATCGAGATCGAGGACGGCGGCGTCAGCCTCAGCGAGGAGGCCCGCAAGCGGGCCGAGCGCATGCTGGCGGAGGCGCAGGCGGGCTCGGGCCTGAAGGACCTCGGTGACTCACCCCGCCTCGGCCTCGCGGTCGTCGGCCGCATCTGCCGCATGTACAACATGCAGATCTCGCTGCGGCAGTCCGCGTACGGCGGCGTCCGCGTCGTCCTCATCGTGCCCAGCGACATCGTCACCACCGCCCCCGCGACCGGCATCGCGCACGGCATCGGCGCCGGTGCCCAGCCGCGCGGCGACAGCGAGGACGAGCTGATCGGTGACCGGGAGCGGCTGCCCAAGAAGAAGCCGCGCAAGCCCACCGGGCCCCAGCCCTCCATGCCGGCGATGCCGATGCCGTCGTCCTCGGCCCTGACCGCGTCACTGGGGGACGACGACGGCCCCGTCGTCACCGAGTGGACCCCGGGCGGTCTCCCGCAGCGCCGCAGCAGGCTGCGGGGCTCGTTCAACGGCCCCGTGGTGCCCGCGCCCTCCTCGGAGCCGGCCCCGCGCGAGCCGGTGCACGGCGGCGGCCACGACCGGGACCACAAGGACAAGGAACCCGGCGTCTGGCTCGACGACTTCATGCGGGCCGTCAGCGGAAAGCCCTCGCAGGACGGGTTCACCGCCGGAACGGACACGTCTTCCATGCCGGCACCGGAGACCGACGAGACGTGGGACAAGGGAGACCTCAAGTGATCCAGCAACGGGGAAACATGGACTGGATGCTCAAGGAACTGGCCGACGGACTGCCGGACATCCGGCAGATCGTGGTCCTTTCCGCGGACGGGCTGCGCATCGCCCGGCACGGCGGGGACCCGGACGGCGCCGACCGGCTCGCGGCGGCCTGCGCGGGCCTGCAGAGCCTGGCCGCCGCGGTCGCCACGGAACTGGAACACAGCGACGGCCGGATGCAGATGGTCGTCATCGAGATCACCGGCGGCCGGTTCTATCTGATGGCCGCCGGAGCCGGTGCCTACCTCGCGGTGCTGGCCGGAGAGATCGCCGAACCCGGCCTGGTGGGCGCCCGGATGAGGGACATGGTCGTCCGTATCGGAGCGCATCTGACGGCCCCGCCGCGACATGACGGGCGGGCCGGATGACTCCCCCGCCCCCGCCTCCCCAGCGAGAACGCCGGGACAAGGACCCGACGCCGAAGGACCCCGAACGGCTGTATGTGATCACCGGTGGCGTCGACGGCGCCGAGCGGGCCTCGCTCGACCTGGTCACCATGGTCGTCGCCAAACGCGAGCCCACGCCCACGCACCAGCCGGAGCAGGCCACCATCCTGCGGCTGTGCCGGGCACCGCTTTCCGTCGCCGAGCTCTCCGCCTATCTCGGCCTGCCCTTCAGCGTGGTGACCGCGCTGCTGACCGATCTCCTCGAACACGACCTGGTCGAGTGCCGCGCCCCCGTCGCGCGCGCGTCACTGCCTGATGTGTCCCTTCTCGAAGCGGTGATGCATGGACTTCAGAAACTCTGACGCGATCAGCGGCACGATCACCGGTCCCGGAGCCGCGGATCTGCTCCCCTCGACGGCCACCTCCGCCGTCAAGATCGTCATTGTGGGGGGCTTCGGCGTCGGAAAGACCACCATGGTCGGTTCGGTGAGCGAGATCCGTCCGCTCACCACCGAGGAGACCATGACCCAGGCCGGGGTCGGCGTGGACGACAACTTCGGGGTGGAGAGCAAGACCGCCACCACCGTCGCCATGGACTTCGGCCGGATCAGCATCAGCGACCGCTTGGTGCTCTACCTCTTCGGGACACCGGGCCAGGAACGGTTCTGGTTCCTGTGGAACGGACTGTTCGAAGGGGCGCTCGGCGCCGTGGTCCTCGTCGACACCCGCCGCCTCCAGGTCAGTTTCGACGTGATCGGCCGGCTGGAGGAGCGGGGCGTGCCCTTCGTCGTCGCCATCAACCACTTCCCGGACGCGCCCCGTTACCCCCTGGAGGAACTGCGGACCGCGCTCGACCTGCCGGGCGAGATCCCGATGTTCGACTGTGACGCGCGGAAGAGGGAGTCCAGCAGGGACGCGCTGACGACGCTGATGCGCTTCCTGCACTCGCTCGCGACGAAGCGCGGCGGATGAGTATCCCTTCCCGGAC
>NZ_JAAAXQ010000849.1 GCF_009916105.1 Streptomyces sp. GC420
GCGTATACCTGCCCGTGGGACGGGGACCCCGGTCGCGCCCTACTACCCCTTTGCCGTGCTCGCGGCCCCGCCCCCGGTCTGCACCTGCGAGGAGACCCGGTGACGCCTGTGCCGCCGTACCCGCGTGTGCGCCAGAAGCTGTGGCGGCGGGAGCGCCGGTCCGTCCCCGGGGCGCGGTTGTTCACCCGGGCGGTGCTCCGGAACTGGGGCTACGAGGGGAGGAACGGCGACATCGAGCTGTGCGTCAGCGAACTGGCGACGAACGCGCTGCTGCACGGGGTCCCGCCGGGACGTGGCTATCTGCTGAGGCTGCGGCTCTGCGCGAACGGACTGGTGCGCGTCGAGGTGCACGACGGCGGGGGAGGGGTGGTCGAACCCTCCTGGGCCTGTC
>NZ_JAAAXQ010000850.1 GCF_009916105.1 Streptomyces sp. GC420
GATGACGGCCAGGCAGCGCAAGCACGACGCCGAACTCGGCTTCTGTCTGTGGACCATGCTCGACGAGGACGACGAGGTCATCGGATTCACCGGGGCACAGCCGTGGCCGCGCGACTGGGGCCCGGCCGGTGAGATCGAGATCGGCTGGCGGCTGGGACGCGCCCACTGGGGCCGCGGTTACGCGACCGCCGCGGCCCGCCTCACGGTGGACCGGGTCCGCGCCGCGGGGGTGAGCGACGTTGTGGCCGTGGTCGCCGCGGCCAACGCGCGCTCGATCGCGGTGACCCGGCGCATCGGCATGACCCGCGCCGAGAGCTACGTGTCACCGGTCTCCGGGCGCGAGGCGTACTGCTTCCGCCTCGAGCTGTAGCCGGGCGGGACCCGGGC
>NZ_JAAAXQ010000851.1 GCF_009916105.1 Streptomyces sp. GC420
GCGTAGTCGATGGACAACCGGTTGATATTCCGGTACCCGCTTTGAAACGCCCAGTACTGAATCCTCTGATGCTAAGGCCGTGAAGCCGCCTCTGATCTCTTCGGAGTGATGGGGAGTGGTGGAGCCGCCGGCCCAAGGTGGTAGTAGGTAAGCGATGGGGTGACGCAGGAAGGTAGTCCAGCCCGGGCGGTGGTTGTCCCGGGGTAAGGGTGTAGCCCGAGTGATAGG
Source organism: Streptomyces sp. GC420 (assembly GCF_009916105.1). Taxonomy (GTDB): domain Bacteria; phylum Actinomycetota; class Actinomycetes; order Streptomycetales; family Streptomycetaceae; genus Streptomyces. Next base: position 229 of record NZ_JAAAXQ010000851.1, read on the forward strand.
CAAATCCGTCGCTCATACGGGGTGAGACCTGATGCCGAGCCGATTGTGGTGAAGTGGATGATCCTATGCTGTCGAGAAAAGCCTCTAGCGAGTTTCATGGCGGCCCGTACCCTAAACCGACTCAGGTGGTCAGGTAGAGAATACCG
>NZ_JAAAXQ010000852.1 GCF_009916105.1 Streptomyces sp. GC420
TCGCCGCCCTGATGCGCCGCCGCGAGGAGCGCGGCGGAGAAGGCATGATCCAGCACCCGCTCCTCCTCGCGGCCCTCATGCGCCGCCGGGAAGAGCGCGGCGGAGAAAGCCTCATCGAAAACCCGCTGCTGCTCGCCGCCCTGATGCGCCGCCGGGAAGAGGGTGACGGCGAAGGCATGATCGAGCACCCGCTGCTGCTCGCCGCCCTGATGCGCCGCCGCGAGGAGCGCGGCGGAGAAGGCATGATCCAGCACCCGCTCCTCCTCGCGGCCCTCATGCGCCGCCGGGAAGAGCGCGGCGGAGAAAGCCT
>NZ_JAAAXQ010000853.1 GCF_009916105.1 Streptomyces sp. GC420
CCGGCGGGGCGGCCGTGCGACCGCGGGTGCCGCCGGGGACGCGACGCCCGGCCGCGAGTCCACCCTCGTCGCCTCAGCCCCGGCCCGCTCCGGAGCCGTGGCCGGCGACAACGGCGCGGCCGGCGGGCAGCGGACCCACGACCAGGCGACTTCCGCGGTCACGGACAGGCGGCCGCAACGGGCAGAGGGCCGCGCGCCGGCGGGGCGGCCGTGCGACCGCGGGTGCCGCCGGGGACGCGACGCCCGGCCGCGAGTCCACCCTCGTCGCCTCAGCCCCGGCCCGCTCCGGAGCCGTGGCCGGCGACAACG
>NZ_JAAAXQ010000854.1 GCF_009916105.1 Streptomyces sp. GC420
TTGTCGTGGTCGTCCTTGTAGTCGTCCTTCTTGTCCTCGTCCTTGTCCCAGTCGTTCAGGATGCCGGCGAGGGCGCCGCCGCCGGCGTGGACTCCGCCGTTGGGCTTCTTGTCGTAGTCGTCCTTGTCGTAGTCGTCCTTGTCGTAGTCGTCCTTGTAGTCGTCCTTCTTGTCGTAGTCCTTCTTGTCGTAGTCCTTGTCGTAGTCCTTCTTGTCGTGGTCGTCCTTCTTGTAGTCGTCCTTCTTGTCGTGGTCGTCCTTGTAGTCGTCCTTCTTGTCCTCGTCCTTGTCCCAGTCGTTCAGG
>NZ_JAAAXQ010000086.1 GCF_009916105.1 Streptomyces sp. GC420
GGACGGGGGCGTCGGAGACGGGGAGGAGGAAGCCGGCGAGGACCCGGACGGGGACCCGGCGGACGCCGACGACGAGGATGCCGACGCGGACTCGCCCCTCCGGTCCGGAATCCCCAGCTTGTCCGCCGCGTCCTGCAACCACTCGGGCGGACTGAGCAGGAACGAGGTCTGTTCGAGATCGACCCGCTTCGGAGGGGCCACCGCGTCCGCGGGCACCGCGTCCCGGACGCCGTACTCCTCCTCGTACCTGCGGATGACCTCGCCCACCGCCAGCCCCGGCCACAGCGTGGCCTCACCGCTGTCCCTGGCGATCACCAGCCGCTGCAGACCTCCGTCGGAACGGGGCCCGTCCTCGCGGTCCTCCGCCCACACCACGAACCCGAGGTCGAACTCCCGCACCCGCACCTCACGGTGCTGGTAGGCGGGAACCCCTCCGTTGATCCACTCCTCGGCGCGCTCCTGCGCCTGCGCGAAGGTCACCATCGCGCTCACCCCTCCACCGGGACGGCGCGCGCGAAGCCGCCGTCCACCATCAGGTTGGCCACGGTCTCCAGCTCGGGCGGATTTCCGGCCAGCCGCAGCAGGAACGCGTCGAAGTCCTCGCCGCACGGCAGCAGCAGCCGCTCCACACGCTCGCCGACGCTCAGTCCGTCCCGGTCACGCGCGTCGTCGTATGCGCAGAACCACACGGACCCGATCCCGGAGCCCTTCACCTTGACCGCCAGCAGACCGCCCTGCACGAAAGCCACCGCCAGGTAGTCCTTCGTCAGGTGGTCGCGCAGGCACTTGTTGATGTACACGAGGTCGTTCACCGCGGCCTGCTCGCGCACCGTGAAGAACGGCTGGTCCACCAGCAGGCCCAGCTCGGCCACCAGCGCCGCGCCCACCGGAGCGCACCCGCCGGCCGCCTTCAGGAACGCGCGGTACGCGCCAGGCAGGCGGTACCCCAGGTCCTCCTCGACCCCGAGCAGCTGCTCCTCGCTCACCGCGAGCTGCGCCTTCGGCAGCCCGAAATGAGCGGGCCGGGTCTCCTGGAGCGGCCGCGTGCCCCGCTTCTCCAGGTCCACAGCCGCCGTGGCGATGCCGCCGTGGTGCCGCAGCAGCGCCTTGACCTCCACCGGCACGAGTTCCAGCCGCCGCGTACCCACCACGTGGTGCCAGGTCCAGCCGTGCGGGGTGGAGACGGCGGGCACCGTGTCCCACAGGTCGTGTCCCGCGGCGTGCAGCGCCGCGTTGGCCGACACGTAGTCCGTCAGCCGCAACTCGTCGGCGCCGAAGCCCTCCGGCGGCTCCGCGATCTCCGCGGCCGCCCGCGCGTACGGGGAGAAGTCCGGGTAGCCCTGAGCGTCCACGCGCACCCCTCTGGGGTGACGCGAAGCCCTGACCGGGTCCGGGAAGTGCACGACCTGCCCGGCGTAGGCCGCGTTCGGTGGCGCGGCCTGCTGCTGCCCGAGCCGACCTGTCGTCATGGCGGAAGCCCCCTGCTGGAGTCTGGCGGATGCGCACAGCCTATGCGGTGGCGCAACACCCCGGCCCGTCCCACCGGATCCGTGACCTGCCGTCACGCCACGGTGACGCCGCGAAGGGGTGCGTGTGCAATGCAGTGGATCAGCTTCCGTACCGGCATTCGCATTTGGCAGGCTGTCCACGCAACTCGGGGGATTGCACGAAGGGGACACTTGCTGATGTACACCACCAAACCGGATGCTCCGGACACCTCCGGCGACCCTCGCCTGAGCTGGAGCAACGCCGACTCCACGCTCCCACCGGCACTCCTGCAGCGCAGGGACGGCATCCTGCCCACCGTCGCCGCCGCCCTCTCCGTACGCGGCGAAACCCTCACCAGCACTGCGGGACGCGCCGACCGTGCCCCCCAACTGCACCCGCTCGTACAGGACTTCCTCGACACGCTCACCAGCGGCCAGCGTCACCGCTGGACGGGGCGCTGCCCGGAGGCCATCCTGCTCTCCCGCCATCTCGCCGCGGTGGAAGCCGGCCGCAGCAAACGCGCCTCCCGCAAGCCCCTCACCCACAGCGAGGCGCGCCGCTCACTCAAGCAGGCGAAACTCATCACCAGCCGCATCCGCGAGGACGGCGACCCCCTGCACGGTGCCTACGCCCCGCCATGCCGCTCCTGCGAAGCGATGCTGGCCCACTTCGGTGTGCGTACCGTCAACCCGACAGAGAAGGGCTGATACGGCGACCATGCCGGCACCGGACTCCACGTTCACCACCCGCTTCTCCGTACCCGTCGACGCCGCCCTGCGCGACGCCGGCTGGCGGCCGGGCCGCTGGGACATAAAGCAGGCCGAGTACTGGGCGGACACCCTGCGCGCCCACACCTCGCCCGCGGGGCACCGGCACGCCGTCTTCCCCTCCGCCGTCGAGGCCTGGGCCGAGTTCGGCGGACTGCGCATCACCCCGCCGGGACCGGGACGGCAGATCGCGCCCGCGCGGCTCCACATCGACCCCCTGGCCGGGCTCCACCTCGCCCGCACCCTCGCCGACCTCGGCCGCGCCCTGGACACGGAGGTCTGCCCCCTCGGCGACGAGGGGGACGGCGACACGCTGCTCGCCATCGACCGCGAGGGACGCGTCTACGGCATCGACCACACAGGCGACTGGTACCTCGGGCACAACGTCGACCGGGCGCTGGAGATCCTCGTCACCGGCGTCCTCCCGGAGCGCCTGACGACCGCGTGACCCGCCGGGGCCGGCCGCGACCGCCCCGTACGGGAAGCCGGGCGGATCCGGCGGACCTCGGTGCGGCGGTTCGTCGGCGTCCCGCAAGATCCGGCGCCGCGGAATCCGGGAGACCCGGCGTACCGGTGTCCGGGGGGGGCCAGCGCCGCGGAATCCGGGGATCCGGCGGACCGCTCAGCGCGCCGCCGCGCGGTCAGGCAGCACCGCCGACACCCGGAAGCCGCCCGCGTCGGTGGGCCCCGACACGAAGGCGCCCCCGAGCGCCGTCACCCGCTCCCGCATCCCCACCAGGCCGTTGCCGCCGCTGGGCAGCCGGGCGTCACCGCCGCCCTCCGGCGGCGGCTCGTTCTCCACCTGCATCGCCACCTCGCCGCCGCGGTGCGCCAGCCGCACCCAGGTCTTGGCACCGGCGGCGTGCTTGTGAACGTTGGTCAGCGCCTCCTGCACCACCCGGTACGCCGTCCGCTCCACCGCGGGGTCGTACGGCCGCGGCTCGCCCTGCACCGACAGCTCCACGACCATCCCGGCCGCCCGCGACTCCCCGATCAGCCCGTCCAGCTCGTCCAGGCACGGCCCCTCGGTCGCCGGCGCGGGCACCCCGGCGACCGCCGCCGCCCCGACCTCGGCCAGCGCCACCGCGTCCCTCAGCACGGCCTTCTTCTTCTCGTCGGCGCGCAGCACCCCGAGCATCTCCCGCAGCTCCGTCAGCGCCTGCCGGCCCATGTCCCCGACCAGCGCCGCGTTCTTCGCGGCCTTCGCCGGGTCCTTCGCCGCCACCGCCTGGAGGGCCGCCGCGTGCACCACCATCAGGCTCACCCGGTGCGCCACCACGTCGTGCATCTCCCGGGCGATCCTGGTGCGCTCCTCGTTGCGCGCCCACTCCGCGCGCTCCTCCGCGCGGTCCGCCAGCAGCGACAGTTCGCGCTCCAGACCGTCCGCCCGCTCCCGCAGGCTCTCCACCAGCCGCCGCCGCGCCCCGACGTAGAGCCCCAGCAGGATCGGCGGCGCCGTCAGGCCCAGCGACATCAGCACCGACACCAGCAGCACGAACCACGGCCCCGGGTCGGTGTCCGCGGAACCGATGTCCTGCTGCGTCCGGACGTAGGTGACGATCAGCGTGCCCAGCAGCGACATGCCGCCCAGGACCGCGGTGATCCGGCGCGGCACCTCGGACGCGGCCAGTGTGTACAGCCCCACCACCGCGAGCACGAACCCCATCGCGGCCGGCGTGATCGCGATGGACACCAGCACCACGGCGATCGGCCACCGCCGCCGCAGCACCACCGTCGCCCCCGCGACCAGTCCGAACAGCACCCCGACCGGGACCGGCACCCCGGCGTCCCCCGCGAACGAGATCCCCTCCGCCGCGCATTCCAGCGCCGAGACCAGCGCGATCAGTACGTCGAGGAGCGCACTGCGCCGCCGCTCCCACCACCACCGACTCCCGGCACCCGCGCCCCGCGCGGCCGCCTCTCCGGTTGCCCCCGTTGTGGTCATGCTGCCCAGCCTACGGTGGACCGCCGGCGATTTTCCGGCCCGATCGGACATTAGTGAACGCGAACGGGCACTATGCGGCACGGCCGATCGCTGACCTGTACCGTCGCACAGAGGGCGCCCGGTACGGCATAGTGTTGGGTGCCCAAACGGCGACCCGACCGAATGTCCGGTCCGGCAGCCTTTGATCCCCCATGGTGTAACCAGGCAGCACTGAGGGTTTTGGTCCCTTAAGTTCAGGTTCAAATCCTGATGGGGGAGCTTCTCGGGTCCTGACCTCATCGGTCGGGACCCGTACTCATTTCCGCCCCATAACCCCCCGGTATCCTTCGGGTGTCCACCACCCGAAGCCGAAGGGCACACCCGTGAGCGCCAACCGCCCGGCAGCCGTCGTCGTCCTTGCAGCGGGTGAGGGCACCCGCATGAAGTCCGCGACTCCCAAGGTTCTCCACTCGATCTGCGGACGCTCGCTGGTCGGTCATGTCGTGGCCGCCGCGCGGGAGCTGGATCCCGAACACCTCGTCGTCGTCGTCGGGCACGCCCGCGAGCAGGTGGCCGCGCACCTCGGCGAGACCGACCCGGGGGTGCGCACCGCGGTGCAGCACGAACAGAACGGAACCGGGCACGCGGTGCGGATGGCGCTGGAGGAGCTGGGCGGAGGCGTCGACGGGACCGTGGTGGTCGTGTGCGGCGACACCCCCCTGCTGACCGGCGAGACGCTGCGCGGCCTGTCGCGGACGCACGCGGAGGACGGCAACGCGGTGACGGTGCTGACCGCGGAGGTCCCGGACGCCACGGGGTACGGACGGATCGTCCGGGACGTCGGCGGAGCCGTGACGGCGATCGTGGAGCACAAGGACGCGACCGAGACCCAGCGGGCGATCCGGGAGATCAACTCCGGCGTGTTCGCGTTCGACGGCCGGCTGCTCGCGGACGCGCTGGGCAAGCTGCGTACGGACAACAGCCAGGGCGAGGAGTACCTGACCGACGTCCTCGGGATCCTGCGCGAGGCGGGTCACCGGGTGGGAGCCTCGGTCGGTCCCGACCACCGGGAGATCCTGGGCATCAACAACCGGGTGCAGCTCGCGCAGGCCCGGCGGCTGCTCAACGACCGGCTGCTCGAGCGGGCCATGCTGGACGGCGTCACGGTGATCGACCCGGCCTCGACGTGGATCGACGTGGAGGTGACCTTCGAGCCGGACGCGCTCGTGCACCCGGGGACGCAGCTGCTGGGGACCACGCACGTCGCGGCGGGCGCCGAGGTGGGCCCGAACACGCGGCTGAAGGACACCACGGTCGGCGCGGGCGCGCGGGTGGACAACTCGGTGGCGGACTCGGCGGTGGTCGGGGACTCGGCGTCGGTGGGCCCCTACGCCTACCTCCGGCCCGGTACGCGGCTGGGCGCGAAGTCCAAGGCGGGTACGTACGTGGAGATGAAGAACGCCGAGATCGGCGAGGGCACGAAGGTGCCGCACCTGTCGTACGTGGGCGACGCGACGATCGGCGACTACTCGAACATCGGCGCGGCGAGTGTGTTTGTGAACTACGACGGAGTGGCGAAACATCACACGACGGTGGGGTCCCACTGCCGTACAGGTTCCGACAACATGTTTGTGGCTCCTGTCACGGTCGGGGACGGCGCTTACACGGCGGCGGGCTCCGTCATCACGAAGGACGTGCCGCCCGGTTCCCTGGCCGTGGCCCGTGGCCAGCAGCGGAATATCGACGGTTGGGTGGCGCGCAAGCGTCCGGGAAGTGCCGCAGCACGGGCCGCCGAGGCAGCGGTTGACAAGGGTGTCACCGAAAACTGACCGGAATCGGGTGCCCCGGTCACGGCGTAACGTGATAGCTGCACATATTTTTCGGCTGGCGGTCTGGGGCCCCGTCCCCAGGTGGGCGCAGTCGGCTGGCTCGAACCATGGCCAGAAAACACTCTGAGGAGACAGTGCTGTGACCGGGATCAAGACGACCGGCGAGAAGAAGATGATGCTCTTCTCCGGCCGCGCCCACCCCGAACTGGCCGAGGAAGTAGCCGAGCAGCTGGGCGTGGGCCTGGTGCCCACCAAGGTGTTCGATTTCGCCAACGGCGAGATCTACGTCCGTTACCAGGAGTCCGCCCGTGGAGCGGACTGCTTCCTGATCCAGAGCCACACCGCTCCGATCAACAAGTGGATCATGGAGCAGCTGATCATGATCGACGCTCTCAAGCGGGCCTCCGCGCGGAGCATCACGGTCGTGATCCCCTCCTACGGCTACGCGCGCCAGGACAAGAAGCACCGCGGCCGTGAGCCGATCTCGGCCCGTCTGGTGGCGGACCTGCTGAAGACGGCCGGCGCGCACCGGATCGTCACGGTGGACCTGCACACGGACCAGATCCAGGGCTTCTTCGACGGCCCGGTGGACCACCTGTTCGCGCTGCCGGTGCTGGCGGACTACGTCGGCTCGAAGGTGGACCGGGACAAGCTGACGGTCGTCTCCCCGGACGCGGGCCGGGTGCGGGTCGCGGACCGCTGGTGCGACCGGCTGGACGCGCCGCTGGCGATCGTGCACAAGCGCCGCGACAAGGACGTCGCCAACCAGGTGACCGTGCACGAGGTCGTCGGCGACGTGAAGGACCGCGTCTGCGTCCTGGTCGACGACATGGTGGACACGGGCGGCACGATCTGCGCCGCCGCGGACGCGCTGTTCGCCAACGGCGCCGCGGACGTCATCGTGACGGCGACGCACGGCATCCTGTCCGGCCCCGCCGCGGACCGGCTGAAGAACTCGCAGGTGAGCGAGTTCGTCTTCACGAACACGCTGCCGACGCCGGGCGAGCTGGACCTGGACAAGATCACGGTGCTGTCGATCGCGCCGACGATCGCGCGTGCGGTGCGCGAGGTGTTCGAGGACGGTTCGGTGACGAGCCTCTTCGAGGAGCAGGCGTAGTCCTGGTGATCCGCGCCCGCGCCCGTCAGGGCCAGGGCTCACCCGCGAGGTGATCGATTTCTGAGGCGGCCTCCCCGCCGGGTAGACTCAATGAGTTGCTCGGCGAGGGAGGCCGTACGCATGCGTACGGCGGTCCGTTATCGACGCGCTCTTCGTAGCAGGTCTGTCGTGGGCCGGGTGACGGCCATCTTTCCGACTGATACGAGGAGTGCACATGTCCGAGGTCAAGCTCGTCGCCGAGACCCGTACGGAGTTCGGCAAGGGCGCCGCCCGCCGCATCCGCCGCGCCAACAAGGTCCCCGGCGTCCTCTACGGCCACGGCTCCGACCCGATCCACGTCGCCCTGCCGGGTCACGACCTGCTGCTCGCGCTGCGTACGCCGAACGTCCTGCTGGCCGTCGACATCGAGGGCAAGACCGAGCTGGCCATCCCGAAGGCCGTCCAGCGCGACCCGCTGAAGGGCTTCCTGGAGCACGTCGACCTGCAGCTGGTGCAGCGCGGCGAGAAGGTCACCGTCGAGATCCCGGTCCACACCGAGGGCGAGCTTGCCGCGGGCGGCAACCTGCTCGAGCACGTGCTCAACACCCTGCCGGTGGAGGCCGAGGCCACCCACATCCCCGAGTCCGTCACCGTCTCCGTCGAGGGCCTGGCCGCCGGTGCCTCCGTCCTCGCCAAGGACATCCCGCTGCCCAAGGGCTCGGTGCTGGCGATCGACGAGGACGCGGTCGTGCTCCAGGTCCTGGCCGCCCAGGCCGAGGAGCCGTCGGGCGAGGGCGCCGAGGGCGAGGGTGAGGGCGCCGAGGCCTGAGCCTCGCGCGGAGCCTCTACGCTTCCCTGACGGGGTGGCGGGCCGCCGGCCCGCCACCCCGTTTCCCTGTTCCCCGTTTCCCTGATCCCTGTGCGAGCGCGACCGGTACGAGGAGAGCCCGGACTGATGACGACGGACGACAACGGCCCCTGGCTGATCGTGGGCCTGGGCAACCCAGGACCCGAGTACGCGGGGCACCGGCACAACGTCGGTTTCATGGTCGCCGATCTCCTCGCGGAGCGGATCGGCGGGAAGTTCAAGCGTGCGCAGAAGGCGCAGGCGCAGGTCGTGGAGGGCCGCATCGGTCCGCCGGGACCGATGGGCCGCCGCGTGGTGCTGGCCAAGCCCATGTCGTACATGAACCTCTCCGGCGGCCCCGTCGGCGCGCTCCGGGACTTCTACAAGGTGCCGGTGGAGCGCATCGTCGCCGTCCACGACGAACTGGACATCGACTACGGCGTGCTGCGGCTGAAGCTGGGCGGCGGCGACAACGGCCACAACGGGCTGAAGTCGATGACGAAGGCGATGGGCCCCGGCTACCACCGGGTGCGCTTCGGCATCGGCCGCCCGCCGGGGCGGATGCAGGTCGCCGACTTCGTGCTGAAGGACTTCTCCGCGACGGAGCGCAAGGAGCTGGACTACTTCGTGGACCGGGCGGCGGACTCCGTCGAGTGCCTGGTGACGGAGGGCCTGGAACGGGCCCAGAGCGCCTACAACGGCTGAGGCCGGCCGCCTTCCCCCCTCGGGGACCGGTGGCTCAGAATGGCAGGGCCGAGAACCGGGCCGGTTCCTCGAGGACCGAGGCGGCCTTGACCGGATCCGCCAGGCGAGCAGCCAGCGTGGCGGTGGCAAGGCGTTCCGGCAGAGCGGCACTGAACTTCAGGCCCCGCAGGGCACGCGGGTCCACGGAGGGCAGGCTGAGCTGCTCTGCCGCCCGGGCCTTGGCCTGGTGCCATTCGGTGGCCGTCAGATCCTCTCGGAGGCGGATACAGGCGTCCGTGGGGTACTGGAGTGGGTCGGCGATCTCGCTGAGGGTGGCCGCGAGCGTGGCGTTCGCCCTCTGCCCGGCCCAGGTCCACCAGCGCACGCCGGTGTCGGGACCGCCGCGGACGACGACGGTTCCACCTGGGTGCACGCGCTCCACGGCGTCTTCACGGGCGGCGGCCAGGGCATTGTGTGCGCGGCGTGTCAGCGTCACGGGCGGATCGGCGCCGAGCAGGACTTCTCGTACGCCGCGCGTGAGTTCGTACGAGGCTCCCCGGGCGAAACCCGCGCCGGCCCACCGCGCTTTGCCCCCGCTTTCCACGGGTTCGACGAAGCACCGGCGTCTGGCCCAGTCGATGTAGGTGACCTGCCAACTGCGTCCTGCCAGCAGGAGGCGCCGTGGTCCGGCCACCTTCTCGGTCAGCAGGGCAGGGTCGGTCGATCCGATCTCCTTGCGGCCGAAGAGCACGGTGAACTCCGGGGCCGCGGTGAACACTGCCGTCAGGTCCATGAAGTGCCGGTAGCCGAAGCGTTGCTCCGCCTCGGGACCGATGAACAGCATGCCGCCGTCCCGTTCGAGGTAGCCCTCGTCGATCAGGTGTCTCACGATCGGTTCGGCCGGAGGCCCGAAGGGGCCGAGGCCGCCCCACCACTCCTGCCAGAGGTGCTCCCCGACGGAGTTCTCCTGCAGGCAGAGAGCGAGCACTTGCTGGGCGACGATGTGCCGGGGTTCGGGCGGGGCCACCACTGGTTCGACCCAGCCCCGTGACCATTGCAGGAGCAGGGCCGCGGCGGCGAGCAGGCCGTCCTCGTCAAGGCTGAGGAAAAGGCAGTTCCGCAGGGATCCGGGCCGTCTGCCGGTTCGGCCTTCTGGAGAGGCCGCAGGTCCGGCCAGCCGAGAGTGTTGGCGAGGTGGCGGGGGTTGCGGTGGATGCGGGTGCGGCCGTCGGAGAGCGTCTGCACCCAGCTCGCACCCGAGGAGCCGACCGTGCCCTGCCAGTGCTTCAGTTCGACCAGGAAGAGACCGGCCGGCGCGGCGACCAGCAGGTCGACCTCGCGGACATGGCCGCTGTGCGCGGTGAAGGTGAAGTTCGACCAGGCACGGTAGGGCTCGTTGTCCGGGAGCCCCTCCTTGAGATACAGCAGTCCGCTGCGTTCGTGCTGGAACTGCGACTCGGTGACAGTCGTCCACCTGCCGTCTCGCATGACCGCGACGCTCCTTTCCGTATCTCGCCCGGTTTCCTGCCGGTGGCTGGATCACAGCAGGTGGCCCAGCCTATCGACCAGGGCCGACGGACCTGAACCGTGCATCGGCACGCTGTGGACGAGCGACTGCAACAGGCCCTCTGTTGGCACTGTGCCGCCCACCGGGCCGGGGCCCTGACCTAGGGTTGGGGCCATGCCGTCGTACAAGCTCTCAGAGGTGACCGTCGAGGGGTATGCCTCCATCCGATCCAGCACGCTGAGGCTGGGTGACGGCGTGACCGTGCTGGTCGGTGCCAACGGGGCGGGCAAGAGCAACGTCGTCGGCGCGCTCGAACTGCTGGGGTGGATGGCGGACGGCGACCTGGCGCTCCAGGTGGGTATCCACGGTGGCGCCCAGGCCCTGCAGTTCGCGGGACGCGGCACCGGGAAGGGCATCCGGCTCAAGGTCAGTGCTCCCCCTTACCGCTACGAGGCGCATCTCGTCCCCGCGGCGAATGACAGCTTCGTCTTCGCCGAGGAGAAGGGGCACTTCCACGAGCCGGGCCCCGGCCTCCCGATGGAGGAGAGCTTCGGCCGCGGACACCGCGAATCGCTGCTGCGCCAGAAGGAGGAGGAGCAGCTCTCGCGTCTGGCGGGTCCGGTGCGGCACATCCTCGCGGGCTGCCGTGTCTTCCATTTCCAGGACACCAGCCGTGAGGCGCCGGTCAAGCAGTTCGGGTATGCGGCGGACAACGAGGCCCTGCGGCCGGATGCGGCGAACCTCGCGGCGTTCCTGCTGCGACTGCGCGAGGGGGAGCCGAAGTCCTATCGGCGCATCGTGCGGGCCATCAAATCGGTGGCGCCGTTCTTCCGGGACTTCCTGCTGAAGGAGGAACCCGGTGGGAGGATCCGCCTGCGCTGGATGCAGGAGGGGGTCGACGCCGTGTTCCCCGCGGAGGCGCTCTCGGACGGCACCTTGCGGTACATCTGCCTGTGCGTCCTGCTCCTCCAGCCCGATCCCCCGGCTCTCTTCACACTCGACGAGCCGGAACTGGGCCTCCATCCCTACGCGATCGTCCAGTTGTCGGACATGCTCCGGTCGGCCGCGGTGAGCAGCCAGATCGTGATCGCCACGCAGTCCGTGACGCTTCTCAACCAGTTCTCGCTCGACGAGATCGTGGTGGTGGAGCGCGAGGAAGGAGCGACGGAACTGAAGCGTCCCGCTCCCGGGGAACTCCAGGGGTGGCTGGAGGACTACTCCCTCGGGGAACTGTGGGAGAAGAACGTGCTGGGCGGCAGGCCTTCGCCCGAGATGCCGCTGCGGGGCCGTCCGGAATGATCATGGTGGGGGTGCTGTGCGAGGGGCAGACCGAGGAGAACATGGTCAATGACTTCCTCGCGCCGGAGCTGGCGGAGTACGGCATCTGCCTGGTGCCGACCATCCTGATGACCCGGATGCCGGCGGGTGGTCCCGCGGGCAAGGGCGGGGTCAGCAGGTGGGCGAAGATCGAGAGGGACCTGCACAGGTTATTGGCCGGCACCCACTGGGCAGCGGTTACCACTCTTCTCGACTACTACGGACTGCCTCAGGACAGCCCGGGGATGTCGGACCGGCCGAACGGCTCGGCCGTGGACAAGGTGACCCATGTCGAGCGGCGCCTCGCGGAGCACATCGGCCACCCTCGGTTTCTTCCCCATGTCGTCCTGCACGAGACGGAGACCTGGGTCTTCGCTGCGGCGGAGCAACTCGCGGACTGGGCCGACGACCCGGCTCTGGCCCGTGAGCTCAAGCGTCAGGCCGATCAGGCCGGAGGGCCCGAGAATGTGAACGACAGTCCCGAGACGGCGCCCTCCAAGCGGATCCTGAGGCTGCACCCGAGGTATGTGAAGACGCAGGACGGCCCCATAGCGGTCATGGATCTCGGTCTGCCCGCCCTGCGCGCCGCGTGCCCTCACTTCGACGGCTGGATCGCAGGACTGCTGGCTCTCGCGCAGCGCTGAGGCGTTGGTGCAGCGCCCTGGCCGCAGGCGGGCAGGCGCCCGCCCCGCACCCGTGGGGGTCGGGACCCCGGCACTGCGAAGGGACCGTGTCCGCTCCCCTCCGGCCGGGGAGGGGAGCGGACACGGCCGTCTCCTGCCGGACGCGGCGGTGCCGGTCCGGTGCCTCAGAGTGACTCGCAGATCCGGCGGAAGACCCGGGCGTGCGCCCGCGACCAGTCGGCGGTGGTCGCGACCGGGAGGCTGGAGAACTTCACCACCACGACGTCGGCCGTCGGATCGATCCACAGGAACTGGCCGTAGATGCCGGTCGCGTAGACGCTGCCGTGGTCGTCCCCGGTCACCCACCAGTGGTTGCGGTAGGAGCCGCGGGGGTGGATGCCCTGGAAGACGGTGCCCCGGGCGGCCTGGTGATCGCCGCCGGAGGTCGTGGCGGCCAGCCACCCGGCCGGGACGACCCGGCGGTCGCCCACGAGCCCGTGGTCCAGGACGAGCCTGCCGACCGCGCCGAGGTCCCTGGCGGTCGTGGACATACCTCCGTTGGCGAAGGCGAACCCCGCGGGATCCACGGTGATCTGTGCGTCGTCCGCCACCGGCAGGTGCTGCCACAGCCTCCGGGAGAGCAGGTCGGCGTAGCGGGTTCCGGTCACCCGTTCCGCCACCCAGGCGAGCACGTCGGTGGCCGCCGAACAGTACTGGAAGCGCTCCCCGTGCCGGCCGGAGGCCCGCAAGGAGGCCAGTAGCTCGAAGGCGTTGTCGGGGTCACCGGCCAGCCTCGGCCGCCAGCCCGCCAGCCGGTCCTGCTGCTGCACGTGGGAGGCCGGGTCGTGGTAGTCCTCGCTGTACTCGACCGCGACGGTCATGTCGAGGACCTGCTGGAGCGTCGCGGTGCCGAAGGCCGACCCGGCGAGCTCCGGTACGTAGGCGGCCGCCGGCTCCGCCGGATCGAGGAGTCCCTCACCGGCCAGTTGACCGACGAGCAGCCCGCACAGCGACTTGGAGACCGACATCAGCAGGTGCCTGCGGCGCCGGTCCATGACGCCCCGGTAGCTCTCGTAGCGGACCCCGGACCGGTCACTGACCACGAACGCGTCCGCGAACGACGCGGCGAGGAAGTCGTCGAGGGGCACCTCGGTGCCCCCGAAGGGCACCGGCAGCCGCCCGAGGGCGGCATCTCCGGCCGTCTCGGGAACCGTCTCCCGGGGCGCCGCGGGACCGGCCCTGCGGACGGTCGCGGTCGGCACGATCTCCTCCGCGTGGGCGAAGGCCCACCGGCTGAACGGCGCGTCCTGCCAGTTGTCCAGCGTGATGGGCCACGGACGGCCGCCGTCCACACGGACCCGGCCGTCGCCGGACGGGTGGTCCACCGTCCGCCCGGCGTCCTTGGTGCTGGTCACGCGGAACTCCTCTTCGTGATCGGACTCGGCTCTGCGGCCATGTGGCAGGCGACGTCGCGGCCCGCGGCGGGCCGCAACACGGGGGCGGCGGTGGCGCAGGCTTCCCGGGGGTCCGTACGCGCCACCGGGCACCGCGGGAGGAAGGCGCAGCCGGCGCCGACGGCGGCCGGCGCGTCGGCGGCCGGCTCCGGGGGACCGGCAGCGAGCAGCCGTTCGCGGCCCTGACCGGGGATGGCATCGAGCAGGGTGCGGGTGTACGGGTGGGCGGGCTCGCCCAGGACCTCGCGGGCCGGGCCGTGCTCGACCAGGCGCCCCCGGTACATGACGCCGACGGTGTCGCTCATGTGGCGGACCACGTCGAGGTCATGTGAGATCAGCAGGTAGGTCAGGCCGTGCTCCCGCTTCAGCTCCAGCAGCAGATTGAGGATCTGGGCCTGCACCGAGACGTCCAGCGCGGACGTCGGCTCGTCGAGGACGAGCAGCCGGGGTCGGGTGGCCAGGGCGCGGGCGATACCGACCCGCTGGCACTGGCCGCCGGAGAGTTCGTGCGGCAGCCGGCCCCCGTGGCCGCTGCCGAGTCCCACCTGGTCCAGCAGTCCGGCGACGCGCCGCTCGATCTCCGGGCGGGGCAGGCCGTGCAGTTGGAGCGGCTCCGCGATGCTCGCGGCGGCGGTGCGCCGGGGGTTGAGCGCGGCCACCGGGTTCTGAAAGACCATGGCAGCGCTGCGCCGCAGGGCGCGCAGCGTGCCGCCCCGCGCCGCGCCGACGTCGATGCCGTCGAGGACGGAGCCGCCCGAGGTGGGCCGGATCAGCCCGAGGGCGGCCCTGGCCAGGGTGCTCTTGCCGGATCCGGACTCGCCGACCAGGCCGAAGACGCTTCCCTCGGCCACGGTCAGGCTCACGTCCCGCACGGCGTGGGTGACCTGTCGGCCCCGGGCGCCGCGTACGGCGAAGTCGACGGCGAGGCCGCGCACTTCGAGCAGTGCCGCGCTCATGGGGCCGTCTCCGCGAGCGCCGTCGTCTCCGCGAAGCATGCGACCTCCTGTTGGGTTCCCACGGCGGTGAGCCGCGGTTCGGAGTGCCGGCAGGTGTCCGTCACCGCCGGGCAGCGGGCGGCGAAGGCACAGCCCGGCAGGGCCGCCGGGTCGTTCGGCACGGTGCCGGGGATGGCGGTCAGCGGCCGTCCCGGGGCGCCCTGGCCCGGCAGCGCACCGATCAGGCCCCGGGTATAGGGGTGCCTCGGGGCGCTCAGCACCTCGGTGGTCCTGCCCTGTTCGACGACCCGGCCGGCGTACATCACGGCGGTGGTGTCGCAGACGTCGGCGACCACGCCGAGGTTGTGGGTGATCAGAAGGACGGTGAAGCCCAGCTCCGCCTGGAGTCCCAGGACGAGCCTCAGGATCTGCTGGGCGACCGTCACGTCGAGCGCGGTGGTCGGCTCGTCGAGGATGAGCAGGCGGGGGCCGCTGATCAGCGCCATGGCGATCATCGCCCGTTGCAGCATGCCGCCGGAAAGCTCGTGCGGGTAGGCGGCGGCGACCCGGCGCGGGTCCGGCAGCCCCACCCGGCCCAGGTGGTCGAGGACCAGCGCCTCGGCCCTGCGGCGGTCCGCGCCCAGGTGCCTGCGGGCGACCATGCCCACCTGGCGGCCGATGGTGAACAGGGGGTTGAAGGCCGTTCCCGGGTTCTGGAAGACCAGCGATATGGAGCCACCGCGCAGTGCGGCGCGCTCCTGCGGGGGCAGTGTGGTGAGTTCGCGGCCGTCGAAGCGGATGCTGCCGGTGAGCCTGGCCTGTTCGGGCAGCAGTCCGAGGACGGCCCGGCCGGTGAGGGTCTTGCCGCATCCGGTCTCGCCGACGATACCGAGGGTCTTCCCGGCAGCCGCCTCGAGGTTCACGCCCCGTACCGGCCGGCTCGGCGGCATGCCGGGCCGCGGGAAGGCCACGGTGAGGTCCGTCACTTCCAGCAGTGTGCTCATGAACGTACCGACTTGGGGTCGAGGAGGTCCCTGAGGGAGTCTCCGAGCAGGTTGAAGCCGAGCACGGTCACGAAGATGGCCAGGCCCGGGAAGGTGGATATCCACCACTGGTCGAAGAGGGTGGCGCGCCCCGCGGCGACCATCAGCCCCCAGTCCGGGCTGGGCTGCTGTGCGCCGAGCCCGAGGAAGGCCAGGGAGCCCGCGGCGAGGATCACGGACCCGAGGTCGACGGTGATCTGCACCAGGATCGGGCCGGCGCAGTTGCGGACGACATGGCGGCGGAGGATGGTCCGGACCGGTACGCCCATGGAGCGTGCGGCCTCGACGAACGGACGGTCGCGCAGCGAGCGGGCCTCGGCGCGCACCAGCCGGGCGTACCAGGGCCACCAGACGACGGCGAGTGCGATGCCGGCGTTGAGCAGGCCGGGTCCCAGCAGGGCCACGGTGACCATGGCCAGCAGCAGTGGGGGGAAGGACTGGAAGAGTTCGGTGATCCGGGAGATCACTTGGTCCGCCCAGCCGCCGCGGTAGCCGGCCAGTGCGCCGAGCGGCACACCGATCAGGGCCGCGGCCAGGACGACGGCCAGTGAGACCAGCAGTGCGGGCTGGGCTCCGAAGATGATCCGGGAGAGGATGTCCCGGCCGAGCTCGTCGGTTCCGAACCAGTGGTCGAGGCCGGGTGCGAGGTTGCGGGCCGCGACGTTCGCGGTGCCGCGTCCCTCCTCGGGGTAGGGGGCTACGAGCGGGCCGACGAGGGAGAGCAGCACCAGCCCTGCGACCAGCAGTGCTCCTGCGGCGCCGAAGAGGTCGCGGCGGGCCAGGCGCAGCAGTCCGCGTCCGCGTCCGGTTCCGGGTGGAGCGGAAGAGGCGGCGGTGGAGGCGGCGGCCGGGGAGGCGGTGCCGGGGACGGTGGTCATGACGGCCTCACTCTGGGGTCGATCTTCGCTTGGAGGAGGTCCACGGCGGCGTTGGTGCCGAGGTAGCCGACGGCCCCCAGCAGCGTGATGGCCATGATCGCCGGGTAGTCCACGGCCAGCATGGCCTCGGTGGCGAACTGGCCGATGCCCGGCCAGTTGAAGACGATCTCCACGAAGAACGTCCCGGTGATCGAGTAGGCGGTCGCCATGCCCAGCACCGTCAGCGTCGGTGAGGCGGCGTTGCGCAGGGCCAGGGACCAGACCACGGTGGACTCCCGCAGGCCGTACGCCCTGGCGGCGGTGACGTGGTCCTGTGCGAACACCTCGATCATCGATCCGCGGATCATCCGGGCCACCAGGCCCAGCGGGTAGGCGGCCAGGGTGGCGGCCGGGAGAACGAGGTGGGACAGGCCGTCGCCGAGGGCTGTCCAGTTGCCGGTGAGCAGGCTGTCCAGCAGCGGCAGACCGGTGACGGCACTGACCGGGTCGGTGAACTTCAGCGTGTTGCTGAAGGCGCCCGTGGCGGGCAGCAGTTGCAGCCGGTCGACGAAGAGCATCTGCAGCAGGAGGCCGAGCCAGAAGGCCGGCACGGAGACGCCGCCGATGGACAGCAGCCGCACCAGGCCGTCGATGCGGCCGCCCGGCCGCCTGGCCGCGATCACACCGAGGACGGTGCCGACCACCGCGGCGACGAGCATGGCCGCGAAGATCAGTTCCAGCGTGGACGGCAGTCGGGAGGCGATCTCGTCGAGCACCGGGCGCTTGGTCGCCAGTGAGTTGCCCCAGTCGCCGCGTACCAGCGAGGTGAGGTACTTCCAGTACTGGACCGGAAGCGGCTCGTCCAGCCCGAGGTCGGCGCGGAGGCGGGCGGCCTGGGCAGGGGTCGCCTTGGGGCCGATGTATGCCAGGGCCGGATCGCTGGGAAGTACCCGCGCCAGGAGGAAGGTCACCATGGTGAGGCTCAGCAGGACCGCCCCCGAGGAGGCCGCCAGCCGGGTGAGGTGTCGGAGCATGTCCGGTTTCTCCACTAGTTTTCTCGGTGGGTGCTCCGGCGGCGGGCCGCCGGAGCACGGTCCGGTTCACGCACCGGCGGGCTTCATCGGGCCGAAGAACACCGTGAAGGGGTAGTTCTCGTTGAACGCGAAGCCCTCGACCTTCTTGGGCACGACGTAGACGGCTCTGGCGTCGTAGAGGGACAGCCCCGGTGCCTGGTCGTACAGGATGTCCATGGCCTCGCCGTAGACCTCCTTGGCCGCGGCCGGGTCGGTGCCGGTCAGGGTGCCGGCCTTGTCGACCAGTCGGTCGTACTTCGCGTTCTTCCAGTAGCTCAGGTTGAAGAACGGCTTCTCGCTGCTGTGGTAGAGCGAGAACAGGTTGTCCGAGCCGGCATCGCTGTACGTGGGCCAGTAGTAGAGGACGAAGATGTCCTGGGCCTTGGCGGGGTCGGACTTGGCCGTCGCCCACTGCTGGTTGAACAGCTTCGAGGTGACGTTCACCGTCACACCGATCTTGGCGTAGGCGTCCTTGATCAGCGGGACGAACCGCGCCTCGGCCTGGTTCTCGGAGGCGTAGGTCAGGTTGAGGGTGAAGTTGCCCCCGGGGTGGCCTGCCTCGACCAGCAGTTTCCTGGCCTTCTCCAGATCCTGGGTGTACGCCGGCACGGACGGGTCGTGGGGGAAGAGCCCGGTGGGGACGGGCCCGTGCGCCTGGGTGCCGTGTCCCTGGGCTCCGACCGCGATGATGTCCTCATAGGGCGTCGCGTAGGACAGGGCCTGGCGGACCTTGGGGTTGTCCAGCGGCTTGCGGGTGGTGTTGAAGAAGGCCACGAAGTTGAACGGCGAGGGGTAGTCCAGCACCGAGTAGTCGGCCTTCCTGGAGTACTTCCTCACGTTCTCCAGCGGGAACGAGGTGGTGAAGTCGACCTCGCCGGAGGTCAGCATCTGCTGCGCCGTGACGGCGTCCGGGGTGATCTGTACGTCCACCGTCCTGTAAGACGGCTTGTGTGCCCGGTCCCAGTGCCCGGTGTAGCGGTCGAGCACCACTTCCTTGCCGGGGGTGTACGAGGAGATCCGGTAGGGACCCGTGCCTCCGTCGACGCCCTTCTTCTCGAAGTAGCCCTTGCTCTTCGCGGCCGCGGCCAGGGCCTTGGGGGAGACGATCCAGGCGCCGTAGGTCGAGGAGGCGATCAGCTCCATGGGGGCCGCGTAACCGAGGTGCATGACCACGGTGGAGGAGTCGGGCGTGTCGATCGAGTCCAGTGGTGCCCAGATGAAGGAGGCGCCGCCGTCCTTCTTGGCGGCCAGGATGCTCTTCTTGACCGCGGCGGCGTCCACCTTCTCCCCGTCGTGGAACGTGACCCCCTTGCGGATGGTGAAGGTCCAGGTCTTGGCGTCCGAGGACTTGCGCCACGATTCGGCTATCGCCGGGGAGTACTCCTCGGCCGACCCGGAGGGGTTCTTCCACAGCAGCGGCTCGTAGACATTGCCCAGGTACATCGCCTCGGTGGAGAACGACTTCACCGGGTCCAGGGTGGTGACGGCGGCCGACGACGACACTGTGAGCACACTCGTGGCCTGCCCGGTCGATGCGGTGCATCCGCTCAGGGCCAGAGCGGCGGCCGTGGTCAGGGCCGCGGCCGGCAGGCCGAGGCGTCGGGTGGGGAAGCGTCTGGGATGCACGGGGGCACCTCCGGGAGGTTGCTGCCGGACGGGGGAGGAGGAGTACGGGAGGGGGAGATCCGGCCGCTGGGGCGGCGTTTCGGACAGTGTTGACCTGAGGTGTATAACTTGCAAATACTTGTCCCCCCCACTCCCCATGCCTTGGAGGCATAGTGGAGCTTCGCGTCCTGGAGTACTTCCTCTCGGTCGTCGACCTCGGGTCCGTCACCGCCGCATCGCAGGAGGTGCACGTCACCCAGCCGTCGCTGTCCCGGCAGATCCGTCAGCTGGAACACGAGCTCGGCCTGACTCTGTTCCGCCGGGGCGAGGGCGCCCTGCGGCTCACTCCGGCCGGCCGGGCGTTCCTCCCCGTCGCCCGGGACCTGATCGCCAGGAGCCGGCTGGCCAAGGACACCGCGCGGTCCATGGCCTCCGGCGCCGGGGTCCCGCTGACCGTCATCGCGCCGCCCACCACGGTCACCGACGTGGTCGCCCCGTTCGTCGTCGCCAGCGGCCCGCCGGGGCAGATCGTGGACGTGGTCGAGGCCTCGCCGCACGGCGTGTACACGGCCCTGGCCATCGGCCAGGCCGACTTCGCCATCGGCACCAGACCGCCCGGATCGGACCTGGAGTACACCGTGCTCGGCCAGGCGCCCGTCTGGGCCCAGATGGCGCCCGGCCATCCCTGGGCCGACCGTGACCACGTGGACCTGACCGACATCAGCACCGGCCGTGTGATCGTGATGGACGAGCTGCACGGGGTGCGGCGGGTCCTGGACGAGGCGGCGGCCAAGGCGGGGCTGGGCTACGACGCGGCCTACGTCGCCCGGGCCCCGGCCGTGGCGCAGGCGCTGGCGGCGGCCGGCAAGGGGGTCTGCATCCTCTCCGACGACCCGCGCTTCGGTCTGCGGTCGCTGCCGATCCGGCTCACCGACGGGCTGCTGCACGTCACCCTGTTCGGCGCCTGGGACCCCACCCACTACGCGGCCTCCCAGATCCGCGCATGCCTGGACGAACTCGCCGAGTTCTGCCGCGGCCTCTTCGCCGCCGTCCACTGACTCCTTCCGGTGCGGGCATGCGCCCGCGGCATGAGGAGCACCCTAAACAGGCATTCGACAGGCGTCCTCCCACCGGAGCACGGTTCTGCCTCAAGAGATCGGCCTCCCACTCCCTCACCCCTCAGGAGGAAGGCCAGCATGCAGTACCGCAGAACACGAAGAGCCCTGGCAGCGGCCCTGGTCATGACGGCGCTCGCCGTGGCGGGCGCCGGCACCGCGTCGGCCACGACCGTCACCCCCGTGCCGGGCGACCCGCTGACCGGGAGCGGCGCCGTCAGCCGGACGCTGCTCACCCGTGCCGACCTGACCACGGGCAGCAGCACCGCACCCGTCGACGATTCGGCGTTCGCCGTCCCGGCGAACGCCGCCCCGCCCAGCCACACCTTCGAGGGCACCCTGACCCTCTCCGGCACCTCGACGGGGGGAGGGTTCAAGGAAGTGGTCGACACCTACTCCAGGACGGGGTGGGGCGACTCGGTGTGGAAGCACCTGCCCGCCGTGTCGGTGTCGTTCGTCCAGAACGGCAGCCATCTGATCCCGACCGTGCGCGGCCTCACCTACACCGGCTCCACCGTCTGGAACCTCGCGGTACAGCCGGGCAGGGTGTGGGACGAGAACTCGGACAACGGCCTCACCCGCGCGTCCTTCCCGTTCGCCCTGGTCGAGCGGAACGCCAACTGCGTCCACAACGGGGAGATGACCTTCCTCTTCGACGCCACCACCATCACCAAGGTGCGCTACCAGGTCACCCAGGAGACCTGCGCGTACCAGAAGTTCAACATGTGGGGCCAGCTCCCGGCCACCTACACACAGGGCACCCCGCCCGACGCCACCGCCGTCAAGAACGCCTACGCGGCCGAGGTCGCGGACCGGCTGCCCAGCAAGCCGATCAGCGAGCTGGCCACCGACTACCCCGCCTCGGGCGTCGACGTGAGCCGGTTCGGCGCCGGTGTCACCGCCACCCACATGACCTCGTACGGGCTGCTGATCAACGGCGTCAACTACACCTCGGCCTGCACCACCCGCTACGGCAGCTACGCCTTCTGCTCCAGCATGCTCCTGCCGTCCTACTCGACGGCCAAGTCTGCCTTCGCGGGCGTGGCCGCCATGCGGCTGCAGCAGCTCTACGGGGACGGCGTCACCGACGAGCTCATCCGGACCTGGGTGCCGGAGACGGCCTCCGGGTCGGGCGACTGGACCAACGTCACACTGGACAACGCACTCGACATGGCCACCGGCAACTACACCTCGTCCGGCTACGAGGTGGACGAGGCCGGCACCCAGATGTCCGACTTCTTCGTCGCCGAGGCGTACACCTCCAAAATGGCCGACGCCCTGGTCTTCCCGCACAAGGCGGCCCCCGGCACCCAGTGGGTCTACCACAGCTCGGACACCTTCCTGGCCACGGTCGCGGAGGACAACTACCTGAAGTCCCAGGCCGGCAGCGGGGCAGACATCTTCGACCTGCTCCGCGACGACGTGCTGACCCCGCTGAAGGTCGGCCCCGACTCGCTGGTCAGCGAGCGCACCGGCAACTCCCCGACCGGGGTCCCCTTCGGCGGGTACGGCATGTTCTGGACCCAGGACTCCATCGCCAAGGTCGCGGGGCTCCTCAACAACGACGCCGGCGCCATCGGCGGCACCCAGGTCCTGAGCCCCGCCGCTCTCGCCGCCACCATGCAGCAGAACCCGGCCGACCGCGGCCTGACCACCACCGGCACCACGCCCTTCCGGTACAACAACGGTGTCTGGGCCAAGCAGTTCACCCCTGCGGACTATCCGCAGTACAGCTGCTCCTTCCACGTGCCCTACATGTCCGGCTACGGCGGCATCACCGTGGCCATGGCCCCCAACGGCGCGAACTACTACTACTTCAGCGACAACAACGAGTTCTCCTGGTCACCGGCGATCGGCGAGACCGACAAGATCAACCCGATCTGCTGAACGCGGGCCGGCGCTCACGGAGGTGCGCGCCGGCCCGGGCACGCTTCACACGCCGGCCCCGGGTGGCGATTCCTCCCGAGGCCGGCGGAAGGCCGGGACGGGCGACGAGGGCGTACGGTTCCTGAACCGCCCCGCGCCGTGGGGATCCTGTGAAGGCCCCGGCACGAGTTGACTGACCGCAGTTCCATGGCCAAGGATCGGCAGCCATGCGTAAACGGAGCCGGGCCCGCCGTATGGCCGAGAGCGCGTACGGACTGCTGCTGCTCGGCCGTCATGTCGCGACGGCCGCGTTCGCGCTGCTGCTGGTCGTGGGCGGCGTGTGGGCCTCGTGGGGCACGGCGCAGCACGTGATGCTCGCCAAGGGCCGCGAGCACGGCACGATGACGGTCCGCGCGTGCGGCGACGACCAGTGCGCCGGCTCCTACACCCCCGACGGGCAGGGCGGCGAGCGGCGCGATCGGGTCGTCGTCGACCACTCGGTCGCGGACGAGGGCGAACGGGTACCGGTGACCGTAAAGCCCGGTACGGACGAGGTCGTCAGGGCGGGACTCCCGGGACTGCTGTACGCCTGGGCGCCACTGGGCGGCGCGCTGCTGCTGGCCTCGCTGGTCGTCGCGGGCGGGCTGCGGCTGACGCGTACGGCGTGGGCGACCGGGGCGGTGGGGGCGCTGCTGCTGGCCGGGGCGTTTCTGACGCTCTGACCGGATGCCGCGTGCCGCGTGCCCGCTCCACGGCGGTCGCGGTCACATACCGTGGGGAGCGGTGACTCTGCCGGCACCGGTCACGGCCGGATCAAACCGGGTTGGCTGGATTGTTACCAGGAACCTATGACTCACCTGTGCCGGAAAGGTGCGGAACGGGACGACCGTCGCCTTGACGGACGACCGGACGCCGAAAGAATCTGAACCGCCGCCCCCCTAGGCTGTTCCACACCCGCCCGGAAGTTGTATGCCCATGCGCAAGCTTGCTTCGGTGAGTGCCGTGACGGTGTCGGCGCTCGCGCTCCTCGTCCCCGCCGCTCAGGCCGCCGTCCCCGGTGACGACGGCACCGTGAAGATCCACGATGCCGAGACCGGCGAGGACCTCGTGAAGAACGAGCCGCACGTCTGCACGTTCTACCTGGACGCCTTCGGATTCGACGAGGGCCAGCAGGTCGACTGGCGGATCGTTGGGATGCCGCCGACCGGCTCCCAGGACGAGGTGGCCGAGTCCGGCTCCCTCGCGCTCGACGAGGACGGGCACGCCCGCACCGACGACATGACGCTGCCCGACGGGCACTACAAGCTGATCTGGGAATTCGACGGGGAGAACGGCGAGGCCAAGCACAAGGTCTTCTGGACCGACTGCGAGGACGAGGAGGAGCCCGGCGGCGGCTCCTCCGGCACCCCGTCCGGGTCCGCTTCCCCCTCGGCGTCCGCGACGCCGTCGGAGGACCCGAGCGAGCCGGCGCCCTCCTCCTCGTCCTCGGCCGGTGCCTCC
>NZ_JAAAXQ010000087.1 GCF_009916105.1 Streptomyces sp. GC420
CTGCTCGCCCAGCCCCCGCGTTCCCCCCGTGACGAGCACCCGCTTGCCCGCCACACCAAGCCCGTCGGCACGGTGTCCGTTCACGTCAGCCACGCATTCGAACATACAGCCACCGCCACTACGCCCCCGCAACCGGACAACCCCCGTACCCCCTGGTCCGGGGACCGACCGACCCTGTTGTCTTCATGGAACCGTGCTGTACCGAAGGAGGACCGATGACGACGGCACCCGGAGCGCACCGCCACCGGCCGGCTCCCATACCGAGGTCGTCGAAACGGCCGGTGCGGGCTGCGTGGTGAGGTTGTTGATCTCTCTGAGCAGTCCCCGTGTCTTCCGGTCCGCCGTCCCCGCGGACCCCTCGCGCGCCGCGGGCGTACGGCGCATGGTCGCGGCGCACGTCAGACACTGGGGACTCCCGGAGGTCGTGGACAACGCCGTCCTGGCGACGGACGAGCTCTTCGCCAACGCGGTCAGACACGGAAGCTCAGGACCCAGGGATCTGATCACCCTCACGCTCGAGTACTCCGAGCGGGAGCTGCGCGTCACCGTCGCCGACCCCTCGGGCGCCCTCCCCCGGTCCTGCACGGCGGACTCGGCGGCGGAGTCCGGGCGCGGACTCGCCATCGTCGACGCGCTCGCCGACGACTGGGGCACCGCCCCGCCCGAGCCCGGCACACGGGGCAAGCGGGTGTGGTTCACCCTGTCCCTGAAAGGAGAGACGTGAACGGTCCGCCGGCACCGGCACCGGTGCCTCCCGCGCCCGCGGGTGCCCTCGCCGATGAACTGGTCCGCAGGGCGGACGAGGACCGCCGGCTCATGCGGGACGCGCGGACGGCGCCCACTGCGCACGCCCGGCGCCTGATCGCCGAGTGCCACCGGGAGAACGCCGAGGCGCTCAGAGGCATCGTCGGGCGGCACGGCTGGCCGACCGTGGACCTGGTCGGCGAACAGGCCTCGACTGCCGCGCTGATGATCCTGCTGCACGCGTCCGACCTCGGCTTCCAGCTGACCTGCCGGGACCTGATCGCCAAGGCCGCGGCGGACGGCCGGTGCCCGGCCGTGCACCACGCCTTCATCGCCGACCACTGCGCGGTCGAACTGGGCGAGCCCCAGTTCTACGGCACACGCGTCAACCCGGAGACACTGCGCCCGTACGCCGTACGGCTGCCCCGGACACTCGACGAACGCCGCAGCGACGCGGGCCTGCCGCCGCTGAACGAACAGATGCGCACCCTGCACGAGACGGTCTGAACCGTGCGCGCCGCGCACGCCGGCCGGGCTTCGACGCTCGGTCGGCCCGCAGCCGGGGGCCCGGCAGAACGCGGTCCGGTCGGCGGCGCGGCCGTCGAAACAGCCGCGACCTCGGCTCGCCGGTGTGTACCTACTTCGGTCTGGACTCCCGGGCGGCGACCGCCGCACTCGCCCTGCTGACCCGGGTTCCGGGCGGCTCGCGCGCGCCGCGCGGCCTGCACCCGCCGGGCGGCGACCGGTGGCTGGCCCTCGCCGAGAGCGGCGGGGGCGTGGCGCGCTGGGCACGGGGCCGCTCGCAGTCGCGGGCCACGGCCCTGATGTCCGTCCTGGCCGCCCGGGCGGCCGTCGGCCTGGGTCCCGGAGTGCATCACCTTCCGGACGTGCTCGACCTGTCTGCCGTACCGCGGGACCAGGGCATCCGGTTCGACGGCCGGAACGGGTGATCCGGGCGCGTGCGGGCGCGGGTCACCCGGGGAAACGCGTCACCCGGGGAAGCCCGAGCCCGCCACCCACGCGGCGAGTTCCTCCCGTGCCGCGGCCAGCAGGGCGGGGGTTGTGACGGGGGTTGTGCGAGTGACGAGGGCGTAGTGGAGGCCGGCACCGTCCGGGGCGGTCAGGAGGAGGCGGCGGGCGTCGGTGCCGCCCGGCTCCGGGGCGGCCGAGACGGGGGCGTCGGGGGTGTAGGAGGGCAGGCCGGTGACGGCGCCCAGGTCGGACAGGACGGTGGTGGCGGCGGGATCGAAGCCCTGCGGGAGATGGAGCTCGGTCGGGACCCGCGCGGCCGTCCCCCGGGAACCTTCACTGCCGTCGGAGCGCCAGACCAGCACGCCGTACCGCTCCTGCCCCACCAGCCGGGCCAGGTTCGGCATGCCGGAGGGCACGGGGTTCCACGTCAGCGTCGTGTTCCCGTCCCGGGAACGGTCCTCGTACGTGAATGCGAGGGTGCGGCCCGCGACGGCGCCGGGGTAGAGGCGGTCGACGAGCCGGGCGTCCTGGCGGAGAACCGGCGTGCCGGAGTCGTCGAGGGCGACCGTGGAGAGGTCCTCGTCGTTCCAGGCGTCGCCCTCGGTGAGGACCCGGTCGGGGTTGCCGTTCATGAGTTCGTGGTGGCGGCCGTTGTAGATGTCCCACTGCCACTGCATGGAGGACAGCACGGGGCCGGAACCGGCGGCCTTCGACCACCACTCGGCGCCGGAGAGGCGGGAGTCGAGGGACTGGTACATCGCCTTGAGCACGGTCGGCGCCTTGTCGGAGACGCTGCCGGACAGCGGGTGCCCGAACTCGCTCACCAGGGCCGGGGCGTCGAGCGCCGTGGAGCGCCCGCGGACCGTGGCGAAGTCGCCCTTGTACCGGCCGTCCGAGGCCTTGCCCCACATGAGGATGCCGGACATCGCGGCCTGGTCGTAGAAATGGGTGTTGAAGACGTAGCGGGGGCCGAGTGTGCCGATGCCCTGGAGGCCGCCCTCCTGACGGGCGAAGGAGATGTTGGAGTTCCAGAAGAGGTTGGGCTCGACGAACGCGGGCTTGTCCGCCCAGCCGGCCTCGTCCATCCGGGCACGGAAGCGCTGGTAGAAGGGCCACAGCAGGTCCTTCTCCCACTGCTTGCTGTCCTGTCCCGGGTCGTACGTGCCGGCGTGCGGCTCGTTCAGCGGGTCGAAGCCGGCGATGCGGGCGAAGGAGTCTGCGGGCAGGTGCTCCCGCAGGTACGCCATCGTCCTGCCCGCGGTGTCGAGGAAGGCGTCCTGAACCTTGAACGTCCCGGCGGGTGTGGTGAGTTCGCGATTGCGCCAGAAGTCGCGGTGCGCGGTGGTGACCGCGGCGTTCTGGGTGATGTTCTGGCCCCAGTGGACGCAGATTCCGCAGAACTCGTCCGGGTAGCCGCCCGCCTCGACGACCCACGCCGGGGCTCCGTCGCCGCTGTACCAGCTGTCCTCGTCGAAGAGGTGGCGGGAGTAGAGGTCCTGGTGGAAGTCGGGGAGCACGCGCAGTCCGGCGTCGAGGAAGGCCCGGATCTGGGCGGTGGCCGCCGCGAGATAGGCCTCGTCGACCTGTCCGGGCGCCGGCTCGGCGGCCGCCCAGGAGAGCAGGAACCGTACGGCGTTGGCGCCGGCCTCCTCGCGCAGCGCCTCGGCCGAGACACGGGCGTCCGCGGTGGAGGCGAAGGGCAGACCGCCGTTCTCCGCCAGTTTCACCTCGCCCGAGACGTTGAAGCCGCGCAGGACCACCTCGCGTCCGTGTCCGTCGACGAAGCGGGTTCCGTCGGCGGACACCTCGGCGGCCAGGTCGTCGAACCACAGCCCCCCGTCCGGTGGCGCGGCACTCGCCGTCACCGGCGCCCCGAGAACCCCGGCCGTCAGCAGCAGCCCCAGCACCGCGCCGGACACCCGGCGCCTCACACGCGTCCCGCGGTTCACCATGAACGAACCATCGAGCAAAGCTGACAGGTCGTCAAGTAGGCCTGGGGGCAGTCATACCGGTGTCCCCGGGAGTCGGCGGGATCTCACCGCACGGGCGCGGCCCGGAACGGCGAACGCCTCCGGCGCCCCGCCGCCGCAGGGCACCGAAGGCGCGTGGACTAGTGTCGCGTCAGCCAAGGTTCGCCCCGTCGCGACGCCCTGCACGGCACTCCCCCGCAGCCCTCCGGGCGCGGGAGGTACCCCCACGCTGCGTTGGCCGAAAGCCCGAGCAGGCCCACTACGAGGGCTTCCGGCCGCCTTGCGATGCTCCCCCTGCCTTCGGCGGGAGGTGCCCCCGGCACCGGACGCCGCTCCTCAGCGGGCAAACCCCGACCGACGCGGCACTAGCTGCCGGAAGCCGCCTTGCGACGCCGGGTCGCGTAGACGACGGCGCCGCCGGCGCCGAGGAACAGAGCCGCGCCGGCCGCGTATATGCCGACGTTGCCGCCGCCGGTCTCGGCCAGGTCGCCGTCGCCGCCCGAGCCGCCGGTGGTGGCCGTGGACGGCTCGTTGGACGGAGTCGGGGTGGCCGACTCGTCACCGGCTGGCGGGGTGCTTGCCTCCTCCGAGGCGGGCGGGGTGCCCGGCTGCTCGGAGGCGGGCGGGGCGCTGCTCTCCGGAGCGCTCGGCGTGGCCTCGGGAGACGACTCGCTGGGCGAGGGGCTCGGCGTCGGGACCTCCTGCTTGGTGCAGTCCTTCGTGCCGCCGTTCCAGGCCGCGATCAGCTTGTCCTTGATGACCGGGCGGTCCGGCCCCTTGGGCAGCTCACCGTGCTCGTAGCCGTCGTTGGCGTCGAGCCGGCCGTCGTACTTGACGGAGCCCCGGTAGAGGTCGACCTGGGCGAAGCAGCCGAGGTCGGGAAGGGCGACGTCGAGGGTGTCGGTGCCGCCCTTCTTCACGGCGACGGTGTCCCAGTCGTGGAATACCTGCAGGCCGGAGGTCTCCCACGTCGCGCCGTGCGTACGGTACGAGGCGAGGGAGGCGGTGCAGCCGGCCGCGTCCCCGGCGGCACGGACCTTCACGTGCACCTTGCCGTCGTCGCCGGGCTTGAGGCTGACGTCGTCGACCTTCACCGAGGCGTACCAGTTCGTGCCGTCGAGCGAGAACTCGCAGCGGTCGGTGGCGGTTTCGGTACCGGCGCCCTCACCGGGCTTGTAGCCGGCCGGGTTCCCCTTGTCCCAGCCTTCACCGCCCGGGCAGTCGGAGGCCCACGCGGCGCCGGTCGCCGCGGCGGAGAGGGCCAGTGCGGCGGCGCCGGCGCCCAGCAGACGCAACGCCGTGACGCGTCTCGATACGGACATGTATTTCCCCATTTTGTGCTTGATGAGAGGCCCGGAGTCGGCTCCCGTGCCGCACGGCCCGTCCCGGACGTGGAAAACCGCACGGAAAAGGGCAGGCCGGGGCTGGACCGGGCTGGGTGGTCGAAGAACACCGGGCACATCGGCCCCGGTGGCACCACGCATGCTGCTGCTGTGTCATACAGCCTGTCAACCTGCGGTAAGGAGGAGGAATGAGAGGTTCCGTCATATGCCCGGGGATGTCCCTTCACTCCCGTGGTTCGTGTCCTCCCGGGGTGGCCGGAAAGCTCGGTCCGGTGCGCGGCGACCGGGGTGCCCGGCCGCCGCGCGCACGACGAGAGGCACCGGTGACGCCTCAGCGGCCCGCTCGGGCACGGGCGCCGGCGCCCGTGCCGGGAATCGCCGGAGCACCGGGAGCACCGTGAGTACCGGGCGTACCGGTCGCTCCGAGGCGCAGGTCGCCGCCGTCCAGGACGGCGACGGCGGTGGCCGGCGCGGCGGCGACCGGGTCGTGGGTGATCAGCACCAGCGAAAGCTTTCCGTCGGCCTCGCGCAGCAGCCCCGCGAGCAGGTCGAGGATGCCTCGCCTGGTCACCGTGTCGAGCCCGGAGGTGATCTCGTCGCACACCAGCACCCGGGGCCGGGCGAGCAGTGCCCGGGCCAGCGCCGCACGCTGGAGCTCCCCGCCGGACAGCCGCGCCGGGGTCCGGCGTACGACGTCCTCCGCGAGGCCGGTTCCGGCCAGTGTCCGCAGTGCGTCCGCCCGCGCCCCGGCCGGGCCGGCACCGCGCAGCCGCACCGCCGTGCGGGCCACCTGGTCGAGCACCGGCCGGTAGGCGTCGAAGGCCGCCCCGGCGTCCTGGAACACGTACTGCACGGCCGCGAGCTGCTCCCGTGACCTGTCGCGCAGGCTGCGCGGCAGCGGCGCGCCGTCCAGCAGCACGGTCCCGTCGTGGTCGCGGTGCAGTCCGGCGAGACAACGGCCGAGTGTCGTCTTTCCGCTGCCCGACGGCCCGGCCACGGCCAGCCACTCCCCCGGCCGGACGGTGAGCCGGGGCACGCGCAGCACCTCCGTCCTGCCGTGCCGGGCGGTGAGGCCGCGCACGTCGAGGCCGGCACCCCTGGCGGGGTGTGCCGCCGGCACGGACACGGTCGCGGGCGCCGGGGCGAGGAGTTCCCGGGTCCAGGCGTGGCGCGGTGCCGTCCAGAGCCGTTCCGGCGGGCCCGACTCGACGACGCGGCCCTCGCGCATGACCAGCATGTCGTCGGCGAGGGAGCGGACGACGTCGAGGTCGTGGCTGAGCAGGAGGAGGCCGAGGCCCCGCGCGGTGAGGGCGCCGAGGTGCTCGATCACGCGCCGCGCGGTCCGCGGGTCCTGGCCGGTGGTGGGTTCGTCGGCGACGACGACGCGCGCGCCGAGCAGGAGCGCCTGGGCGAGCACGACGCGCTGCTGCTGGCCGCCGGAGAGCTGGTGCGGGAAGCGGCGCACCATCGCTTCCGGGTCCGGGAGCTGGGCGTGGGACAGGGCGCGCAGCACACCGCGGCGTACGTCCTCGCGGCTCCGCCCCGTTCCGTGGGTGCGGGCGATGTCGCGCAGGAGGGCTCCGACGCGGCGGGCCGGGTTGAGGACGGTGGCCGGATGCTGGGGCACGTAGCCCACGGGTCCGCCCTCGACGCGCACCTCGCCGGACACCCGGGCGCCGGGCGGGTGTTCGCCGAGGAGCGCGAGCCCCGTCGTCGTCTTGCCGCTGCCCGACGCCCCGACGAGCGCCGTGACCCGTCCGGGCAGCACCCGCAGGTTCACGCCGTCGACGAGGGCGCGGCCGTCCACCGCGATCCGCAGGTCCTTGATCTCCGCGACCGGCCTCACGTCCGCCTGCTCCCTTCCCGGAGTGCGGGTCTTTGCAGTACGGCGTCGAAGAGCAGGTTGACCCCCATGGTCAGCGCGACGACGAGCAGTGCGGGCACGACGACGGCCCAGGGCTGCAGGAACAACCCGGTGCGGTTGCGGTCCACCATCACGGCCCAGTCGGCGGCGTCCGGCGCGACCCCGACGCCGAGGAACGCCGCCGTCGCCACCAGGTACAGCACGCCGGTGAGCCGCACGCCCAGATCGGCGGCGAGCGTCCGGAGCATCGAACGCCCCACGAACCCGACGGCGATGCGCCACCACGTCTCGCCCTGCATCCGCAGCGCCTCGACGGCGGACCGCGACGCCGCCTCGGCCGCCGCCGCCCGTACGATCCGGGCGGCGTCCGGGACGTTGACGAGCGCGACGAGCAGCGCGAGTCCGGCCGTGCCCAGGTCGACGACGGCTGCCACCAGCAGGATCATCAGCAGCGAGGGCACGGCCAGCAGCACGTCCAGGGGCCGCATCAGCACCTCTTCCAGCCAGCCCCTGCGGGTGAGCGCGGCCAGCAGCCCCAGGGGTACCGCCACCGCGTACGCGAGCAGTACGGCGGCGGGCGCGACCAGAACCACCGAGCGGCCGCCGAGCAGCACCTGACGGACCACGTCCCGGCCGACGAAGTCGGTGCCCAGCCAGTGCCCCTCGCCGGAGGTGAACGAGGCGGCGCGCGGACCGGGTCCGCCCGCGAGGTCCACCGCGACCGGGCCGAGCAGGGCAAGCAGCAGCGGTACGGCCACGAGGGCGAGGGCGAGGGCCGGCCCGGGACGCCGCCGGGGCGTCCTCACGCCGCCACCCCCGCACGCGGCGCGAACCGGTGCGCGACCAGGTCGGCGCCGAGGTTCAGGACGACGGTGCTCACGCCGAACACCACGGCGAGTCCCTGCACCACGGGCACGTCCCGCTCGGCGACCGCGTCCATCAGTACGGTGCCGAGTCCCGGAATCACGTAAAGCGCCTCCACGACGATGACGCCGCACAGCAGCCAGTCGACGGTGCGGGCGAGCTGCTGCGCGGCCGGCGCCACGGCGTTGGGCAGCGCGTGGGCGTAACGGACGCGGCCGCCGGAGATCCCGTACCGGCGGGCCTGGGCGACGTAGGGGGAGGCCAGCGCGTCGATCATGCCGGCGCGCACCAGTCTGGCCAGCGAGCACACCGGCCGGGACAGCAGGACCAGCACCGGCAGCACCAGCACCGCGGGGTGGGCGAGCAGATCGGTGCCGTGGCCGACGGCGGTGGGCGGCAGCCAGCCCAGGCGCAGCGCGAGGACGGTGACGAGCAGCACCCCGAGGGCGAACTCGGGGACCGCGTACACGCCGAGCGTGACCGAACTGATCACCCGGTCCGTGAACCGGCCCTCGTGGCGGGCGGCCAGTACCCCGAGACCGACGCCCGCCGGGACCAGCAGCACGACGGTCAGGGCGGCGAGGAGCAGCGTCGGTCCGTATCCGTCGGCGAGGTAGGCGGCGACGGGGCGCCCGGAGACGAGGGAGGTTCCGAGGTCGCCGCGCAGCAGCCCGGCCGCCCAGCCGGCGAGGCGCTCATGGGCGGGCCGGTCCAGTTCCATGGCCTCGCGGACGGCGGCGATGCGCTCCGGGTCGGGCTGGTCGCCGACGACGGCGACGGCCGCGTCGCCGGGCAGCGCCTCGGTGAGCACGAAGACCAGCAGCACGACGGCGGCGGTCTGCGCGACACCGAGGAGCAGCCGGCGGGCGGCCCAGGAGCGCAGGCCGCCGCGGCCGCGCGGGGCGGCCGGGCGGCGCCACCGGGGCGCCCGGGCGCCGGGCTCCCGGGTGTCCGGCGTCCCGGCCTGCGGCGTCCCGTTCTGCGGCACCGGGGGTTCCGGCGGTGCCGCCGGGTCGGGTGCCGCTGCCGGGTCGGGGGCCGCCGCGCAACCCGCCGGGTCGTGTTCCGCCGCCGGCATGTGCGGCCGCGCCGGGTGAGGAGGGTTCACGCGAGCCACACCTTGTCGAAACGTGCCCAGTCGAGGGTGTTGGCGGGTGCCTCCTGCCGTACGCCGCGCACGGTGCGGGCGGTGCCGATGATCCAGTCGGCGAAGCCCCACACCAGGAAGCCGCCCTCGGCGTGCAGCCTGCGCTGCATCCGCTCGTACACCGCGGCGCGTTCCCCCGCGTCCCTGGTCGACTGGGCCTGCCGGTACAGGGTGTCGAAGTCCTTGTGCCGCCAGTGGGTGGCGTTGGTGGTGGAGTCGGTGAGCAGCCGCTGCGAGAGGTGCGCCTCGATGGGCATGGCGCCCGAGCGGTAGCAGCAGAGGGTCCCGGAGTCGAGGATGTCGCTCCAGTACGTGTCCTTGCTGCCGGTCCTGACGGTGACGGTAACCCCGGCCTTCGCGGCCTGGTCGCGGAAGATCGAGGCGGCCTCGGTGAATCCGGCGGCCACCTCGGAGGTGTCGAGGGTGACCTTCAGGTTCTCCGCCCCGGCCTCCTTGAGCAGGGCGCGGGCCCGGTCGAGGTCCTGCTCGCGCTGCGGGAGCCCGTCGGCGTAGTACTCGTAGCCCTTCCCGAACAGGTCGTTGCCGACCTCACCCGCGCCGGACAGTGCCCCGTCGACGAGTTCCTGCCGGTCGGCGATGAGGAAGAAGGCCTGGCGCACCCGCTTGTCGTCGAAGGGCGGCCGGTCGGTCTTCATGGCGAAGGCCTGCATGGCGCTGCCGCGCAGCCGCACGATCCCGACCTGCCCCCGGTCCTCGTGGGCGCGGGCGGTCGCCGGGTTGAGCTCGTGGGCGTACTCCACCTGGCCGCCCAGCAGGGCGTTGATCCGCGCCGACTCCTCGTTGGCGACGACGATCTCGAGTTCGTCGAGGTGGGGGGCGCCGTCCCAGTAGTCGTCGTTGCGGCGGAAGACGGCGGAGCGGCCGGGCGCGAAGGACACGAAGCGGAACGGGCCGCTGCCGACGGGCTTCCTGTCGAAGTCCGCGGAGTCGTCGGCGCCCTCCGGCACGATGTACGCCCCGAACGAGGCGAGGACGTTGGGGAATTCCGCGGTCGGACGCTTGAGTACGAACTCGACGGTCCGTGCGCCGGTGGCGCGGCTCGCTTCGAGGTCGACGGGTTCGAGCGAGGCCCGGGCGCGGAAGGCCCGCTCCGGATCGGCGATGCGGCGGTAGCTGTGCAGCACGTCGGCGGCGGTGACCGGCCTGCCGTCGTGGAAGGACGCCTCGCGCAGCGTGATCCGCCAGCGGTCGAGTCCCGCGTTGGGCTCCCAGCCGGAGGCGAGCCGGGGCCGGGCGGAGAGGTCGGGGCCGTAGTCGGCGAGCTTGTCGAAGAGGGCCTTGGCGCGGGCCGCGTCGGCGAAGAGGTTGCTGAGGTGCGGATCGAGGGTCTCGCTCGCGCCGCCGCCTGCGAAGGCGGCCCGCAGCCGCCCGCCGCGCCCGGGTCTGCCGCCCTTCTCGCCGTCGGCGGCCGATTCGGCGGAGCCGGTGGAGCCGCCCGCGCAGCCGGTGAGGCCGAGGGCGCCAAGGCCCGCGGCGGCGGTGGCGGCGGTGACACCGAGGAGGACGCCGCGGCGGGGCGGGTGGTGCGCGGGTCCGGGTCCGGCGCCGGGGCCGGTGCCGGTGCTTTCGGAGGAGCCGGACGTGGTGGGTGTGGTCGGGTTGGTGGGCATGGCGAGTGTCCTTGCGTGCTCGGAGGTTCGTGGTCGGTGCGGGTACGGGTCGGCCGCTGCGGGCGGGTCGGCCAGGCGGTGCGGGCGGTGTCGGCACTGGTCCAGCCGGCCGGTGAGGGCCGGGTGGATCTTCGGATCAGTGGTTCAGGCGCGCGACGAGGTGCAGCCGGTCGCCGTCGGCGGTCGTGCCGGGCTGGTCCGCGTGCTCGTGCCAGGGCGGATCGGTGCGCGGCCCCGGCCCGTCGTGCAGGGCGAGCACGGTGAAGCCGTGCGCGGTGAGGAAGTGCCGCAGTTCCTGCGGAAGAAGCAGCCGCCACGCGGACCGCTGCTCGACCGGCGGCGACCCGTCGCCCGCGGTCCAGGTGCGGGTGCGGCGCAGGAGTTGCGCGGCCCGGTCGACGTACAGGGTGGTGGTCGACCGGTACGAAGTCCCCTGGTGGACGACGTGGTTGACGGCCGGGACGCCGAGGTGCGCGGTGTGCCCGAGGAAGTGGGCGCCGTTGCGCATCTCCGCGACGAGCAGGCCGCCGGGCCGCAGCCCTCGGCGGCAGGAGGCGAGGAAGCCGTCGAGGTCTTCGTTGGTGTGGCAGTACAGCAGGGCGCTGTCCAGGCACACCACGGCGTCGAAGGTCCCCAGGCCGGCGAAGTCGCGCAGGTCGGCCCGCACGTACTCCGGCCCGGGATGCCGGGCTCGCGCGTGCTCCAGCATCGCCTCGGACAGGTCGGCGCCCACCACCGACCATCCGGCCCGGTGCAGGTGGGCCGCGTCCCGTCCGGTCCCGCAGCCGAGGTCCAGCACGCGGGCCGCGGGGCCGGTGTCCGCCCCGTACCGGGTGAGGCAGTGGGCCGCCCAACGCCCCGCCAGCCGCCCGGGATCGGGGAACCGGGCCTCGTACAGCGCGGGGTTGTCGGTGAGCAGGTTGGCTCCGGCGGTGCTCGCCGGGGTGTCCCGGCCGCCCGGTCCGTGCGAGCCCGGGCGGGACTCGGGCTCGCGGCCCGCGGCGCCGGTCCCGGGCCCAGGAGTGTCCGGGGCCGCCGACTGTCCGTGCGGCTGCTCCCCGCCCGCAGGGCGCGGCAGCGCGGAGGCCGCAGGGCGCGGCGGTGCGGAGGCCGCAGGGCGCGGCGGTGCGGAGGGCGCCGCGCCCGTTCCGCCACCGTCCGCGGGGGTGTGGCGGACCGTCCGGGTCGCGCCGTCCTCTTCGTGTGCCGCTGAACGCGGGGTACCGGAGGCGGGCCTCGGTCCCGGCCGGTCCTGAGGGGTGCCGGGGGGCGAGGTGTCGTCGGGGTGGCCGGAGGCGGGCCCCCGGCAGGCCGCGGACGCGGACGCGGACGGCGCACCCGCGCCGGCGGCGTCCCGGCCGGCTCCGCCCTCGCCCTCCGCCCGTACAGCCGGGTCCGCGCCGGTCCCGTCGTCTGCCGCGTGGTGTGTGGGTGCCATCCCGGTCACGCCCCCTTCCCGCGCGCCGCCGGTGTCCGGGCACCCAGGACCGGGCCCGGCGTCGCGGCGGTCGGGCCCGGTTCTGCGGGCGGGGCCGGTTCTGCGGCCGGGCCCGGCGCGGCGACCGCCCACGGACGGTCGGGCAGGGTGCCGTTGCGGCGGAGAAGAGCGATGCCGGTGGCCGAGGCGAGGCCGAGGACGGCGCAGCAGGCCCACGGCAGCCAGGCGGCGTCCGCGTGCTCGCCGGTGTCCATGGACCAGCCGACGACGGTGTTGCCGAGGGCGGCGGCGATGCCGGAGACCATGTAGAAGATGCCGAAGCTGGTGCCGGTGAGTTCGGGGCGCCCGAAGCCGGGAACCATTTCCATCACGAAGGGCTGCGCCACCATGAGCCCCAGGTGGAGCAGGAGCGCCCCGCCCAGCACCGCCGCCGCGCCCGCCCAGCCGGGCCGGCCGGCTCCCGCGACCGTCATGGGCGGCACGAACGCCAGTCCCATCAGGGCGAGTCCGGCGCCGATCCATCCGGCGCGGCTGCCGCGTTCCTTCAGGGCCCGGGTGATCCTCATCTGCAGTGCGAGGCCCGCGAGGGTCCCGACGAGGAGGACGAGCCCGGCGGCTCCGTCCCAGCCGGTGGCGGCACGCGCCCCGGCCGGGAGCAGCAGGTACAGCTGGTTCTCCAGGGTGAACATGCCGACCATGGCGAGCGCGAACGCCAGGAAGGCACGATTGCCGAGGACTTCACGCCAGTCGCCGAGCACGCCGCCGCGCGCGGGCGGGACCTCGCGGGCGGGCAGCAGGAACGCCTGGGCGACGGTGAGGACCGCGAAGATCCCGGCGGCGGCCAGCGCACCGGCCCGGAAGCCGCCGGCGAGGAGCAGGGCGCTGCCCAGCAGCGGACCGAGCAGCGCGCCCGTGGTCGCGAACACCCCGAACAGGGCGAAGGCCTCGGCCTTCCGCTCCCCCGCCTCCTGCGCGAGGTACGCCCGTACGGCAGGGTTGAACAGCGCCCCGGCCAGCCCGCTGAGCACGGACGCCGCCAGCAGCACCGCGAGCCCGTCGCCGAGCGCGAAGAGCGCGAAGCCGAGGGTGCGGACCGCGCAGCCGGTGATGACGACTCCCCGGGCGCCGAGCCGGTCGGCCGCGGAGCCGCCGATGAGGAACAGGCCCTGCTGGCTGAGGTTGCGCACGCCGAGGACGATCCCGACGACGGCCGCGGACAGGCCCAGGTTCTCGTCGAGGTGGGTGGCGAGATAGGGGACGAGCAGGTAGAAGCCGGTGTTGACTCCGAGCTGGTTGACCAGCAGGAGCCGGATCACCACGGGGAATCCGCGCAGTTCGCGCCACGTCTTCACGGCGCCTCCCCCTCGGGTGCGGACCGTGCGGGGCCAACGGGCCGTTCTGTGCCGGCGGTGCCGACCGTGCCGGCGGTGCCGGCGGGCCGTACGCCGAGGCCGGGCAGCCCCGACACCCGTACGATCCCGTCCGTGCCTCCGATGCCGGTCCACGGGTCGTCGGCGAGCAGCAGGTGACCGTCGAGGTCGGCCCAGCGGGCGCGGTCGGCGAGGTGGACGGCGGGAGCGAGGCCGAGGGTGCTGGCGGCGAGGCAGCCGAGCATCAGGCCGGTGCCGCTGCCCTCCACGAGCCGCGCGATGCGGAGGGCCGCGTGCACACCGCCGCACTTGGCCAGCTTGACGTTGACCGCGTGCACGCGTCCGGCGAGGCGGCGTACGTCCTCGTACCCGACCGCGTCCTCGTCGGCGATCACCGGCAGCGGCGAGCCGCCGGCAAGGCGGGCGAGCGCCTCCGGGTCGCCGGGCGCGAGGGGCTGTTCCACGGCCTCCACCCCCAGTTCGGCGAGGCTCGGGAGCAGCCGGCCCGCCTGGTGCGGGGTCCAGGCTCCGTTGGGGTCGACCAGCAGCCGGGCGGCGGGCGCGGCCTCGCGCACGGCCCGTACGCGGGCCAGGTCCTCGCCGGGATCCGGGGTGCCCGCCTTGATCTTGAGGAGGGTGAAGCCGCGTGCGGCCAGAGCCCTGGCCTGGTCCGCGGCACGCGCCGCCGGGACGATCCCGATGGTGCGGGCGGTCGCGGCGCTGGGGGCCCGTTCGGTGCCCAGCAGCCGGTGGACGGGGGTTTCGGCGCGCTTGCCGCACAGGTCGAGGAGCGCGGACTCGACGGCCGCGGTCACGGCGGCCGGAGGTCCTGGACGCCCTTCCTCCGCCGCTTCGCGCAGGGCGTCCAGCGCGCTCTCGGGGTCGGTGTGGCGGTGCAGGCCCACGGCGGCCTCGTACAGCAGCCGCTCCAGGGTGACGGTGCCGAGCCCGAGGTAGACGCTGCTGACCGCCTCGCCGTGGCCGTGCAGGCCCTCGTGCGTGATGGTGATCCGCACGGCGTCCCTGGCGGTCGTCGTGGAGCGGGATATGCGCAGGGGTTCGGCGAGTTCCAGTCGGGTGGTGTGCAGTTGGGCCTTCACGGCTGTTCTTCCCGGGTGTGGTGGAGGCGGTCGGTCACGGTCCCGGCCAGGGGCTCGGTCGCGGCCCGCCCGAGGGGGCCCGTGCCGGTCCGGGCCGGGGAGCCGGTCCCGGTCTCGACCGG
The DNA here is from genome assembly GCF_009916105.1 of Streptomyces sp. GC420. Taxonomy (GTDB): domain Bacteria; phylum Actinomycetota; class Actinomycetes; order Streptomycetales; family Streptomycetaceae; genus Streptomyces. The sequence goes on from NZ_JAAAXQ010000087.1 coordinate 14,566, forward strand.
GGGCCTCGGCCCGGTCCCGGCCAGGGACTCGGTCCCGAGGTCGGTCACGGTCCCGGCCGACGGGTCGGTCTCGACCGAAGGCCGCGGCCCGGTCCCGGCCGACGGGTCGGTCACGGACCCGGCCGGCAGGGTCGCCAAGGCCCCGGCCAGGGACTCGGTCCCGAGGTCGGTCACGGTCCCGGCCGACGGGGTGGTCACGGTCCCGGCCAGGGGCTCGGTCGCGGCCCGCCCGAGGGGGCCCGTGCCGGTCCGGGCCGGGGAGCCGGTCCCGGTCCGCCCGAGCGGCCGCGGCCCGGTCCCGGCCGGGCGGTCGGTCACGGACCCGGCCAGGGGGTCGGTCACGGTGGTGCAGCGCGCCCAGCCGGTGGCCTCGGCCGCTCGCGGGTGCGGGATCTCGACGGGGCGGGTGGCGGCACGGGCCGGGTCGAGTCCGTGCGCGGCGGCGAAGCCGTCGTCGTAGACGCTGCCGAGATAGCGGTGCGGTCCGTCGGGGAAGACGGTGGCGACGACGGCCCCGGTGTGCACCCGGGCGGCCCAGGCCGCGACCAGCGCGACGGCGCCCGTGGACCAGCCGCCGCTGACGAAGTTGCCGCGTGCGAGACGCCGGCAGGCGTCCGCCGCCTCGGCCGGGCCGACCCAGTGCACCTCGTCGAAGGCGTCGTACGCCACGTTCCGCGGGTGGATGCTGCTGCCGAGGCCGCGCATCAGCCGGGGCCGTGCGGGCTGCCCGAAGATCGTGGAGCCGGTGGCGTCCACACCGACGAGGCGCAGTGCGGGCCAGTGGCGGCGCAGCGGTCCGGCGATCCCGGCGCTGTGTCCCCCGGTGCCGACACTGCACACCAGGATGTCGAGATGGTCGAGCCGGCCGGCGAGTTCGGCGGCGAGCGAGGCGTAACCCGCGATGTTGTCGGGGTTGTTGTACTGGTCGGGCCAGTAGGCGCCGGGGAGCAGCGCGAGCAGTTCGCGGAGCCTGGCCAGCCGGGCGGCCTGCCAGCCGCCGCGCGCCGCCGGGCGGTCGACGAGTTCGACCCGAGCCCCGTGGGCACGCAGCAACTGCCGCATGGACGGTTCGAGTTCGGTGTCGCAGACGAGCACGACGGGGTGGCCGAGTGCCTGCCCGGCGAAGGCCAGTCCGATGCCCAGGGTGCCGGAGGTGGACTCCACCACGGGCGCGCCGGGCCGCAGTTCGCCGCGTTCACGGGCGCCGAGCAGCATGGAGACGGCGGCGCGTGCCTTCATGCCGCCGGCGCCGAGTCCCTCGAGTTTGGCCCAGAAGCCGGGGTGGGGGCCGGGCAGGTCCGTGGTGACGCGGGCCAGCGGGGTGCGGCCGAGGAGCGCGAGGAGTTCCCGGTTCCCGGCGGCGGAGCGCCGGTGCTCGGTGGCGGTCGCCGTCACAGCGCGGCCCCGTAGCGGTGGATGACGCCGGGCCCGCCGTCGAGCCAGAAGAACGGGTACGGCTCGGCGCACACGGCGCTGACGCCGGCGCCGATGAGGCGGGGCAGTACGGCGCTGCCGCTCTGCGCGAACATCACGAGCGGTACGCCGGTGCGCCGGGCGTGTTCGCGCAGCGCCTCGAAGGTGCCGTTGCCGAGGGTCATGCCGGAGGCCAGTACGGCGTCGCAGTGCGGGAGTTCGGCGAGCGCGTCGGTGCGGACGGGTTCGCCCCACTCCGTCGTACCGCCCTTGAGGTCGCACGGCACGTACGCCAGCCCGCGTTCGCGCAGTGCCTCCAGCAGGGAGTTGACGACTCCGACGACGAGGACCCGGGCGCCGGGCGGGACGTCCAGCAGTTGTACGACGACCCTGGCGCGGGCGCGCGACTTGCGCAGGGACGTTCCGGCGGGCAGCGGCCAGGGCCGGGCCCCGTTGCCGCGGGTGTGCGGGTGGGTGTGTGCCAGGTAGGCGTCCAGTGCGGCGACCCGCACGGGCGCGAGGGGGTGCCCGAGCAGTGTCGCCACGTCCGCGCCGACGCATTCGCCGACCACCTCGTCGGGGAGTTCCCCGGGTTCCACGGCGCAGGATCCGACGGCGGCGGCGAGCCTCAGGCTGAGGACCTCGTTGCGGTATCCGGTGCCGCGGCCGTCGTGGCGCACCGCCTGGCGGGTGGTGAAGGCGGTGGAGATCCGCTGTGTGCCGGGGTCGGGCCCGAGGCCGCCCGCCAGGACGCGGCGGAGGAGCTCCGCGTACGAGGCGGCGGTCGGCGTCCGGGCGGCGCTCGTCCGGGTGACGCTCATGCGGCCACCACCCGGGGCCGGAGCCGGCCGAGCAGGTCCTCGACGCGGGCGCGGGCGCCCGGGCCGGTCGCGTCGGCGGCCATGACGTGGCCCAGGTAGTCGTTGTTGCTGTCCGCCGCCCTGACGGCCGTGCCCGGTTCGGGGAGGCGTACCTCCAGGACACCCTGCTCGGCGCGTACCCGCTCGGCGCCCTCGACGGCCTCCAGCGTTCCCGTCACGTCGGGCACGAGGAAGCCGATGGCGGCGCTGCGCAGTCCGGTGTCGCGGGGGCGCAGGTCGGGGGCACGGCCGAGGGCGACGTCGACGCAGGCGGCGGCGAGGTCGATGCCGGTCACATGGCGGATCAGTTCGGAGATGCGGTTGCCCGCGGGGCGCGGGTTGACCTCGACCAGGCGCGGCCCGTCGGGCGTCAGTCGGATCTCGGTGTGGGTGACGACGTCGTCGAGGCCGAGGGCCGTGATCGCGTCCAGTGCGGTGCGCCGGGCGGCGTCGGCGTCGGCGGGTGCGAGGGCCGCGGGATACATGTGGCCGGTCTCGATGAAGGCGGGGGCGCCTCCGATGCTCTTGTCGGTGATGCCGACGACGTGGCCGGTGCCGCCGTGGGACACGGTCTCGACGCTGACCTCGGGTCCGGTGAGGAGTTCCTCGAGCAGTACGTCGGGGACGCGCCGCAGGCCGCGCGCGTTCACCGGGAAGCCGGACAGCGCGCGGTGCGCCGCCGCCAGTTCCCTCTCGTCGTCGACCCGTCGCACGAACATCCCTGCGCACAGGTCGACGGGCTTGAGCACCAGCGGATAGCCGAGTTCCCGCGCAGCCTCGGCGGTCGCCGCCCAGTCCGCGCAGACGGCGAACCGGGGCCCGGGGACTCCCGCATCGGCGAGGATGCGCCGGGTGGCGTCCTTGCGGCAGGCGTTCTCCACGGCCACGGCGGCCGGGCCGGGCAGTCCCAGGCGCTCGGCGATGCGGGCGGCGGCAGGCAGGTAGTAGTCGCAGGAGGTGATCACCCCGTCGAAGCCCAGCGCGCGGTGCAGCCGCTCCGCCTCGTCCGGCAGGGTGCGGGCGTCGTTGGTGTCGGCGGTCAGGACGTGCCGGGCGCCGAGCAGCGGGTGCGCGGTGCCCTCGGGTGCGGAGCGCAGGTAGTGGTGCAGGTCCCGGGTGAGGAAGCTGAACTCGTGGCCGGCCTCGCGTACGGCCCGCGGCAGGAGCCTGCTCATCGATCCGACCCAGCTCTCGACCATCAGCAGATGAGCCAAAACTCCCCCTGATACGCGTGTGGTTGACGTTCGGGGCATGCCGAGGAGGCCCCTGCGGGGCATCGCCCGCGGCGACCCGGGCACACGCTATCGAAAATCATTTTCATTGTCATCAAGGAGCCGCGCGTCCGGCACAGGGCGGTCCGGGCAGCGCGAGGACGAGAGGACCCACAACGGGGGGACGACGCCGTTGCCGGCACCGGCGAATCCCGCCGGCTGCCCGGCGAGACGTCGGCCGGTCGACGCCTACAGGTGACACCTCCCTGTCCGTACCATTCGGAGCCGTTCTGATCCGACCGGTCACTGTGCACGTGGCCGTCATGGCCACACGGGGGGAGTACCTGTGTTACGTCCGGTGTTCGACGGCGCGGACATCTCGGCCTCGGAACGGTTCAGCGCCTGGAGCGAGACGTGCGCCCGGCAGCTCACGGCCACGCATCTGGACCGCGTCGGCTGCGCGGAGGCGACAAGGGAGTTTCACGCCACGCTCCGCGCCGCGGAACTCGGCCCGATCCAGCTCGCGGACCTGTCCTACGGCTCGCTCCGGGCCCGCCGCACACCTCGGCTCATCCGCGCCCACGACCCCGAGACCTACCAGCTCGCGCTGGTCCGCACCGGCCGCCAGCACTTCACCGACGGCTCCCGCGACGTCGTCGTGGGCCCGGGCAGCCTCCTGCTCTACGACAGCGCACAGCCGTTCACCGCCCACGTCCCGGAGGACATCCAGTACTCCTCCCTGGTGGTGGGGATCCCGAGAAAGCTGCTCCCGCTGCCGGAGCAGCGGATCCGCCCGTTGGCCGGCACCCCGGTCCACGGCAACGACCCGATGGCCCGGCTGTTGTGCCGGTTCCTGGACGGCATTGCCGCGCCGGAGTTCGCCCGGGGCCCGGACCCGCTCACCGGCACCGACTCGGTGCGGCTCGGCGGGATCGTCGCCGACCTGACCCTGGCGCTCCTCGCCCGGCGGCTCGGCGAGGACGAACGCCTGCTCGCCGCACCCCAACGGGACACCCTGCTGCTGCGCATCCGCAGCTACATCGAGAGGCATCTGGACGACCACGCACTCACTCCGGCCGACATCGCCTCCGCCCACCACATCTCCCTGCGCTATCTGCACCGCCTGTTCGAGGAACAGGAGATGAGCGTGGCCGCCTGGATCCGCGCCAGACGCCTCGAGCGATGTCGCCGGGACCTCCTCGCCCCCGAACTCGCCGCCCACCCGGTGGGCGCCATCGCTGCACGCTGGGGATTCCCGCGGCCCGCGGACTTCAGCCGTGCCTTCCGCCGGGCCTACGGCGTCTCGCCCCGGGAGTACCGCCGACTGCCCGGAGCCCAGTCCTGAACGCGCCACCCTCAACCGCGCCCGCGCCGCGTCGTGCACGGGGTGCCAACAACCGTGCACGCGCTGCGTCCTACGCCCCTCGGTACCTGGCCCAGACTGGCACCGCCGCGGCACCCGCATCCACAGCGCGCACACTCAGGGGGTTTCACCACATGAGGAAAACGCTCACGTCCGCCGTCGCCGCTCTCGGGCTCGCCGGCTCAGCTCTCGTGATCACCGCGCCGACCGCCGGCGCCGCGCCCTCGGCCGTCCAGTCCTGCTACGGCGGCGCCGTCAGCTACTCCACCACCGTCGGCTACTGGCCCACGGGATCCGGCTACGCGCGGACGTCGTCGGCCTGCGCCGACATCAACGTCAAGCCCAGCAGGACCGTGCAGGTCGCCACCTGTTTCAGGAGCACAGGAGCCTGCAACGCCTGGCGCACCATCAGCGGAGGCACCTGGGGCGTGGCGGCCACCAACGTCCAGGACGGAACGGACTACTTCCTCATCTTCTCCAGCGACTCGAGCAGCGGCCTGGTCGCCGACTGACCCGGGCCACACCCACCCGGCCCCGGCACGCGCCTTCCCGCGTGCCGGGGCTCGTGTGTCGACCTGGCGGCTGATCCCGGGTTCGTTGTCCCTGCCGCTGGTCGCCCGCGACCGCGACCACTGCGACCGTGCCGCCCGTGCCCGCATCGGTGTGCCGAATCCGTGCGGAGACTCACACCGGGCCGGACGATCTGAGCACGCGTACTCATTCCCCGCCCGCAGCTGGCCTGAAATCATCGCCGCATGCACGAGCACACGGGGGAGACGGGGGGTCCGTCGATGCGGATGTCGGCACGCATACCGGCACGTACACCGGCGCGTACGGGGATAACGGGGGTGGGCAGTTCGCTGCCCGAGGAGGTCGTGACCTCGGAACGGCTCCAGCGAGAAGTGGCGGGAAGCTTCGCCGGCTCACTGCCGCCGAGGCTGCTGCGCCAGGCGACCGGAATCGCCACCCGCCGTATGGCGGGCGAGGGGGTGTACGCCTCCACGCTGGCCGCGGCCGCGGCCCGCAAGGCACTCGCCGCCGCCCGGCTGGAGGCGCTGGACATCGATCTGCTGCTGTTCGCCTCCGCGACCCGGGACGTCGCCGAACCGGCCACCGCGCACATCGTGCAGGCCGAACTCGGCTCCAGGGCACACGCCCTCGACGTGACGAACGCCTGCAACAGCTTCGTCAACGGCATCGACGTCGCCCGCTCGATGCTGCTCGCCGGGCGGGCCCGGCGGGCCCTGGTCGTGACCGGTGAGACACCGAGCCGCGCCATGCGCAGGGAACCCGCCGGTTTCGCCGAGTTCCGTTCCGGCTTCGCCGGCTACACCTTCGGGGACGCGGGTGCCGCCGTCGTCCTGGAGGCCGTGGACCGGGGCGGCATCCTCGACGTGGACTGCGAGACGTACTCCGAGCACTGGGACGTGGGCGGCATCCCCGGCGGCGGTTCCCGGTTCCCGCGCGGCGACGACCACACGTACTTCCGGGGCGACGGCCACGAACTGCGCGGCGTGTTCGAGAAGGCCGGCACCGCCGTCATCGACCGGACCCTGCACCGCACCGGCACCACGTGGGACGACTACGCCAGGGTGCTCGTCCACCAGGTGACCGTGCCGTACGTGGAGCGGTTCGCCGAGCTCACCGGCGTCCCCTCGGAGAAGCTCGTGCTGACCGTCCCCGAGCTCGGCAATATCGCCAGCGCCACCATCGGCGTGCAACTGGACCGTGTCCACGACGAGCTGGAGCAGGGCGACCGGGTCATGCTGGTCGGGCTCGGCGGCGGCATCAGCATCATGACGATGGTGTGGGAGAAGTCGGAGGCGACCAGGTGAGCGACTCCGCCCGCATGTGGGTGATCGTCCCCGCCCACCAGGAGGAGGCCCGCCTCGGCAACACCCTCCGCGCGCTCGCCGCCCAGCACGACAAGGACTTCACCCTCCTCGTCGTCGACAACGGATCCACCGACGCCACACCCGCCGTCGCCCGCGCCTTCGCCACGGAGGCGCCGTTCCCCGTGCACGTCGTCGGCGAACCGGAGAAGGGCGTCGGCTGCGCCGTCGACACCGGCTTCCGGTACGCCATCGAACGGGGCGCCGAGATCCTCGCCCGCACGGACGCGGACTGCCTGCCCCGCCCCGGCTGGACCGCCGCCGCCCGCGCCGCCCTCGACGGCGGCAGCGGCAGCGGCAGCGGCGCCGGCATGGTGTGCGGACACATCACCGCACGCCGCGACGAGAACGGCCCTCTGGCCCGCGCCGGGTTCGCGCTCCTCGTCCGGCTCGCCGCGCTCTTCGGCCGGCTCCGCCCCGCGCACGCCCGCAGGCACGGCTACCTCGCCCCGTACCGCATGCACGCGGGCAACAACATGGCCATCACCGCCCGGCTGTACGAGGCCGTCGGCGGGATGCCCAGGCGCCCCTCCCCCACCGACCGGCTCTTCCTCAACCGCGTACGCCGTCACACCCCGCACATCGCGCGATCCCGCGCCATGGTCGTGGAGAACTCCACCCGCCGACTGCGCGCGTACGGCATCACGGGCACCGCCCGCTGGTACCTCGACCGGGGCCCGGGCCGCCACGGGGAGGACCCGCGCTGATGCTCGACCGACTCGACCAGGCCCTGCGCACCGACCACCCCGAGCGCCCCGCCGTGCTGGCCGCGACCCGTTCGGGACGGCGCGTCCGGGTACGCGCCACCCGGGGCGAACTCGCCTCGCTCGCGGACGCCTTCGCCGCCGCACTGCACGCGCGCGGGCTGCGCGCCGGGGACACCGTCGGCGTCGCCGTACGGCCCGGACCGCGTGCCCTCGCCGTCATGCTGGCGCTGTGGCGCCTGGGCCTGCGCGGCGCGGTGCTCGACCCGGGCGCCGGCCCCGGCGTACTGCGCGCCCGGCTCGCCCTGGCGCGCCCCGCCCTCGTGCTGGCCGACGCCGCCGCACAGGCCGTCGCCGGCTGGGCCGCCCCGCTCGCCCGCCGCGCCGGGCTGGCGCTGCCCGGCCTCTCCGGGCTCGGGCCCGTCGCCACGGTCGGGCCGCGCCTGCCGGGCTGCGCGCCGGCGCTGGGCACCGGCGGCGGACTCCCCCTCCCCCGTTCCCACGAGGGGGACGGCGACGCGGTCGTCGTCTTCACCTCCGGTACGACGTCGAGCCCTCGGGCCGTCGTGCACACCAGGTCGAGCCTCGCCGCCGGAATGGACACGGTCGCCTCCCTCTTCGCGGCCCGGCCGGGCGAACCGGTGCTCGGCGGCACCTTCTTCGTCCTCGTACCGTCCCTGGCGCAGGGCGCTCCCGTCGCCCTGCCGGCCCGCTCACCGGCGGCGCTGGCCCGCCAGCTGGGCCGGATCACGCCGCAGGCAACGTATCTGACGCCACCTCAGCTGCGGGACGTGCTCGGCGTGCCCGGAGCCCGCTTCCCCGGCGGCCGGGTGTGGACGGGCTCGGCGCCCGCGAGCGCCGAGCTGCTGGGCCGGGTCAGGCGGGCGGGGGCGGAGGAGGCGTGGGGCGTGTACGCTCTCACCGAACTCTTCCCCGCGGCGGCCGTGGAGTCCCGGGAGAAGGCCGCGTACGAGGGTCCCGGTGATCTCGTCGGCGCCCCGCTGCCCGGTGTCGAGGCCAAGACGGACACCGACGGCGAACTGCTGCTGACGGGCCCCGGGGCCCGGAACCGCTACCTGGGCGAGGAACCCGACCCGTGGATCCGCACCGGCGACCGGGCGCGGCTCGACACCACGGGGCGGATCGTCCTCGAAGGGCGCTGCAAGGACATGGTGCTGCGGCGGGCGGAGAACATCTACCCGGGGCTGTACGAGCCCGCACTCCACGTGCCGGGCGTCGAACTCGCCGTCCTCGTCGGCATACCCGCGCAGGACGGCGACGAACGCCTCGTCGCCCTCGTCCAGCCGCGGCCCGGCACGGACGAGGGGGCCCTGCGCGCGAGGCTGGCCGGCCCGCTGCGGGCCATGGGCACGGCCCGCCCCGACGCACTGCTGTTCGCCGGCATCCCGCTGTCGGGCCGCTCCCGCAAACCGGACCGCGCGGCGGCCTCCCGCCTGGCGGCGGCCCGGCTGGGCCACGCGGCGGCCGGAGGCCACCGGTGACC
>NZ_JAAAXQ010000088.1 GCF_009916105.1 Streptomyces sp. GC420
CTTCAAGGGTTGGGCGTGGGTGGGGGCGAGGCCGTAGTAGAGGAGCATCAGCTGGCGGCTTCGCGGGCCGGCGCCGTCAGGGTCGGTGACCCACGCGGCGTCGGCATCGAGCCGGACAGCGTGCAGGCATGCCCGGCACAGGCGGTCGGAGTTGAGGTATCCCGCGTGGCGGCAGCGCAAGCATACGCCCTGCTCAGGATGCTTCTTCCGCCATTCCGCGCACCCCTGGCACACCGTCTGCCCGAGCACGCCCCAGCCCTTGCAGTCCGGGCACTGAGCGGGATGAGATCTGGCCGTCATCCGTCAGTTCGGCGGCAGCGAGCGACGGCTGCCCTGCCGACGGGGCGTCGGCCGTACGGGACCCCCGCCGGAGTCCTCGGCGCCCACGGCCTTCGGCAGGGCCTCGCTCTCTCCCGCAGCGGCCTCCAGCGGCTCGGCCTGGAGCAGATCACCGACGGTGCAATTCAGCACCGCGCAGATCTTGTCCAGGTCGTCGAGCCGCACCGTGACCGGTGTGCCACTCCACATCGCGGCGACCTTGCTCAGCGACGGCGTGAACCCGACCGTCTTGAACGCCTCCAGCAGCTCGGTGGGACGCCACAGGTCCCGCTGAGCGGCCACCATCCGCAGATTCCACTTCACCGAAGGTTCCCCTTATCCATCACCAGGCGCTGGGCCGCCCGCGAGCTCGCTGCAACATTGGCATGCTCGGGGTCGGCCTGTGCAGTCGCCATATACCGAAGAGTCGTGGTAGCCCACTGGTGGCCCAAAATGCGCTGAACCTCCCACAACGTCATGCCGCGCTCGTAGTTGTGGGTTGCGCAGGCGTGCCGAAGAAGGTGCGGGAAGAGGTCGGTGACCGGGCCGGTCAGGTAGTTCCCGGCCGCCGCGTGGAGCTGGCGGCGGAACGTCGACGGTGTGATCGCCGGCGCGATCGGCAGGTTGAGTGCCGCCACCGCCTTCGGCTTACGCTCGGACGGCCACAGGGGTGCCGACGGGTGATCGGGGTCGTCGCCGAACTCCGCTCGAACTTCCTCGATGTACCACCAGAGCAACTCACGTCCCTCGCGGAACATGTACGCCTCGCGGGGGCGCGGCCCCGAGCCGCGAGCGCCCTTGCCCTGGACGACGAACCGGCCCCACTGGCCGTGTTCCCAGTGGACGTCGCCGATCGTCACCGGGCACAGCTCGGCAGCCCGGACACCGGAGATGTATGCGAGCTTCGTCATGACGTAGTCGCGGCAGGCCACGGCGTACTTCCGGGCGTGCGGCAGCTGCTCCCGCCAGCGCGCGAAGAACTCCTTCATCGCTGTCTGGGAGGGTGGGATCCTCAGCCCGAAGTCGCCACGGTGCACGGGCCTGTTGAACGGGTCGACGGGTGACTCCACCGTCGCCCCGAACCGCATCATGATCTCGTGGGCGTAGCGCTGTTCGAGGAAGGCGAAGAACGCGTCGATGTGGTTGAGCTTCTGCCGGTGCGTGTGGTGTGCGCGCTTCCCCGGGCCGGCGAAGTACTTGTCAACCTCGCGCGGGGTCAGATGCCACGGCACGGTGCCGTAGAAGTCGCAGACCTCGATGACCGGCTTGATCAGCTGGTCGATCGACGATGGGGCCAATCCGGCCGAGTCCCGGGCCCACTGGTACTCGGTGAGCGCGTCGACGAAGAAGCTCTCCTCGTCCTGGGCGGACATCCGGGCTTGGCGGCGCCGTTGAAGAGTGACGACATCGGCCAAACCGGTCTCGAGCGGACCCGTTCCCTCTTCCGCGGCGCGTGGCGGCGGAACGAGCGTGAGGGTGCGACCTTCGGAATCTGACACAAGCACAGATATTACTGCAGTCGGGCCGAAGTTTTCAGAGTTACTCGCAAATTCCTGGAGATCGCGAAACGGGGGCACCGTACGCCGCTGACCTGCTGGCGAGCACCTTCACCGCTCTTGAAGGCACTCCCGGAACCTGCACGTCATCCACTAACGACGACGATCCGGAACCGGCCCGCGCCCTCGGCGCGGGCCCGCTGCCAGCCGTCCTCGGTCAGAGCACCGCCCCAGACGTCCAGCGCGTCCCGCGTCGCCTCCTGTCCACGAAGGACGTCGCGGCTCTGATCCAGGCCGACGTAGCCGATGTCGGCGAGGGACGCCAGGGTCCGCAGGTTGACGGACTTGGGCAGCAGCCCGATCGGGTCCCTGGCCCCGGCGAGGAGGGCGCGGCGCTGGGCGGGGGTGATGCGGAGTGTGAAGGATCCGGCCGTACGCGGCCGGTCCGCGGCGCCTGACGTGGCCGTAGCGCTGTTGCGGGGGTGGTCGATGGTCATCGTGTTCCTCCTGATGGGGTCGGAGCCGACGGGGTGTCAGCCCAGCGGGCGGGCAGGGTGGTGTCGCCGTCTTCCTCGCGGCGCTGGTCTTCCAGGTCGGCGGCGCGGACGCGGCTGCGGTGCCACTGCTCGGCGGTGTGACCGCTCGGCCGGCGGCACCTTTGTCGAGGCGTGGCCTTGCACGTGGGGCAGGTCAGGGACGCCGGGCAGGTGTCGCCAATGTCCTCGCCGTCGCAGAAGCCGCAGAGCGGGGCCGTGGCCGGCAGTACGCGCCCGGCCACATCGACGAGGAGACCGGCCGCGCGCCAGCCGCGTTCCTCGGCTCTCGTCGACGGCGGCCCGAAGCTCTGGCGGTTCACGCTCCGCCTGTCTCGGCTGCCGGATCCGCGCGGACGAAGGACTCGCCCTCGGGCCAGATCGCGATGATCTTGTGGTGGGACAGGAACTCCTTGGCGACCGAGCCCGGCTCGGCGGTGAACAGCAGTGCGCGGCGGGCCGGGGAGAAGAACCGCGCGCAGTCGCTGATCACTCCGTACGCGGCGATGAGCGCGCGGTAGTGCGATCGGTGACAGGCCATCACCACCTCTCCGGCAGTCGCGTCGAAGAGGTCGGTGGACGCCAGGACGGGATCCGTGACCACGCGGTGCCGCAGGACACGGTGTCCCTTGGCCGTCAGGTGGAAGAGGTAGGCGGTCAAGACCGAGTCCTCGAAGCGGTCGGCCTCCTCGTCGTTGTCTCGGCCGGGCTGGGGGCGGGCAGGATCGGAAGGGGCCAGGTAGGCGACGTGCGGACTGTCGGTGGTCATGGTGTGGGCGCCTCCGGAGTCGGGTGAGGCGGCGCCGCGGCGACGGCGCGGCGCAGCATCCTGAAAAGAGAGGGTCAGTTGGGCGGCAGGACGGTGGTGGGGCGCATACGCCGCGGTGCTGGGGCCAAGGGGATCCCGGCACGGGCCGCGGGCGAGAAGACCTGAACTGGCCGACGCCATCGCGGTGGGGAACTGGCCGCGAGAGACGAGCGCTATCCCGGCGCACACCTGCGGATGGGGGCGGGATCAGCCGCGACGGTACGTGCCCCGCCTGCCCAGGACTGTTTGAGGTCAGGCCGTAGCCGTCAGCTTCGATCACCCACCGCTCGACGGCAGCGGTGCCGCCCGGTCGAGCTTCGAGTACCGCTGGCTGACCTCGCGCGCCGAGTACGTGACCGGACGCCGGTCCTTCTCGTGGACCGTGACGACGATTCCGTCCGGAGACTCATCGAGCCCATCGACCCAGACGTACTGGAAATACCCGCCGGCGGCGCTGTAGTGCATGAGGCGGTCCCCAGGGCCGACGGGGGCCTGGACTGTGCCGCCGGTGTACCGCTTGTAGGGCACGAGGACCTGCGGGACCCCTTCCGGCACCGCCAGGGCGCGATCGGTCAGCATGTCGGTCACGTGCTCCCTGATCAGCGCGTACAGGGCCCGGGGCGGCGGGTTCTCTGTCGCGAGTGCCACGAAGGCCAGTCGGAGCCCTTCGTCGTCTTGGGCAGGCGGGCATGCGCGGGTATCGGCGAGGGCGAGGACCTCTTCGGCGTACCGATGGGCGATGCGTCCGCGGTGCAGCTGTGCGGTGGCGGGGGAGTTCGCGGCGACGCACTCAGGACAGGACAGGGGAGCGTCGGTGACGCGCGCCGGGTCGAGCTTCTCGTAGTGGTGGACGACCGCGTACCGGCCCGCCTCGCAGGCCACGTCAATCATGAAGCCGGTGTGGCTGTTGAGCAGGCCCTCGTGAACGGCGCCGTCGTGGCCGATGAGGTTCTTGTGGTCCATCTCGTCTCAACCGCCCCCAGGGGCGGCGTCCTCGCCTTCGGTGTGTACGTCGGGTGGTTAGCTGGACGACTTGTGCTCCGGCGGCACGGGCGCGGGCGCACTATGGCCCCGCGCCCGTGCCGTCCGGCTCATTCGCTCAGGTAGAAGGTCACGCCACGGCACACGAAGCGGATCGGCCCCGTCGAGTTGATGGCCAGCTGGTACGCCTCCTCCTCGGAGACCGAGCCCGGCTCCGTCACGATCTCGTCGAACCGGGTCTGGCCCTGGAGGTAGCGGATCAGCTCGTACTTGGCCTCCGGCCCATCGAGCGGGAACGTCGACCCGCGCGGGGGGTGGTAATCGGTCAGGCCGCGCCCGACCCATCCGGCCGAGAGCCGGACCGGCGCGGGGAAGGGAACGCGGTGCGCGAGATGCCGGGCGACGGCCTCGTGGGCACGCTGGTCCCACATCCCATTCCAGACGTCGCTCGCGTTCTGTGCCTCCTCGTCGTACGCGGCCAGAGCCCGGCGCATGTTGAGGTACTCGTTGCCCTCCCGGAAGTGCCGGGACGTGGCCCAGTTGCCGTCCGCGTCGAAGCCGTCGTCCATCGACTGCCCGTCGTGCTGGCGGCCGACCATCCAGTGCCCCGTGGACTCCTCCACGCCGAGCCACACGCCCTCGAAGGAGCCGCGCCACGCCCGCCGCGCCTGGTGGACCACGGTCCAACCCTGATGCTGTCCACCGGTCTTGATGCGCATGCGTGTCTCCTGGGCCTGTCTCGTCGGAAGGGGAGGGCGCGGGGCGCTCAAGCCGGGAGGCGAGCACCACCAACGAGAATCACAGTACACATAGGAATGCCAATAAGCAACATTGCTTTGTTTCCTCTGAGCGATCCGCGCCCGCGGGAACCCGGAGTCCGTCAGGACAGGGACCAAGAACTCCCCTTCTCCGCAGCACCGCTGGTGGCCGGCCGCAGGGCGGGATAGGCGCCGGCCAGGACGTCCTCGGCGAGGAGGACGGGCGGGCGCGAGTAGACGAGAGACTCCTCGCCGTCGCCGGACTGCACGACAGCCAGATCCGCATGCCTGTCCGCGACTTGGTGCAGGGCACGGCGGAGGTCGGCGGTACCGGTGAGAAGGAGCCGGCCGGGCCCCAGGGGGTCGGAGGCAAGCCGCGCCAGGCTGATAGAGCCGGCCGCGGGGCTGGCGGTCCGGGCCGCGAAGTCCAGGCTCGCGTACGCCTGGACGGGCGCGGGGCAGTGGCGGCCGGCCATGCGGCGCAGGGCGACGAGGTGGCTGCGGTCGGCTGTGCGGTCGGCGGGCGGCTCGGGGTCGAGCAGGTGGAGGGTGCGGAACGGGTTGGAGAGCTCGTCCTCGATGTTCGCGGCGGTGGGGGCGCCGGGCGCGTACATGCTCACCAGGCAGGCGATGTCCGACGCGAGTACCGACGCGGCCGGGGTCCTGTGGCCGGCCGCGCCGGCGGCGGCCGCCAAGCGCCCCTGCAGCTCCGCGCGGCTGGACCGGCTGAACGGGGAGTACCCGAAGAGATACCGCCAGGTGGGCACGTGACACGGCTCGGAGCTCACCAACCACCAGTGCAACAGCCAGAGACTGGCGTCGAGTTCGAGGTAGGGGTCGGCCCCGGTGTCCTCGTCCAGGAGCCAGTGGGCGCGGTTCGTCGGCACCAGGTCCTGGCCGTTGCGGGCGGCCAAGCCGAAGGCCTGGGACCAAAAGGCCATGGACGGGACCATGCTCTTGCCGACGCCCAGCACGACGGTCGCGTCGGGGCGGCGTAGGGCGGCCGGGTCCTGGCGCAGGGCGTCGTAGACCTTGCGGAGCCACCCGTAGCGCGGTGGGTAGCCACGATGCCGGCCGAAGCCGGGCAGGCAGCCGGTCAGGGGAGTGCGGTTCGACACAATGGTCCTTTGCTCAGTCGAGTGAGAGGGGGCTGCGGTCGGAAAGGGTGAGCCGGGCGACGAGACGTGCGAGGGAGTGCGCCCAGTCGGCCGGGGTGTCTGGAACGAGGAGGTCCTCGCTCCAGACGGTGCCGTCGCCGATAAGCGGCCGGCTGGTCAGCCGAACCTGGCTCGGACCGGCCGCGGCGCGGGAGAGGTCGAGTTCGTAGGACCGGGTTTCGGTGTCGATGCACCAGGACAACAGTCCCTCGGCGTCGGGACATCCGCAGGTCAGCACATACACGCTGGTACGGCTGGGTGCGGGCATGACGGCGCGCAGCGCCCGGGCTACGGCCTGGCTGTCGCTGTGATCGTGGGCTTGTGCCACGGTTCCTCCTTCGGGCCCGGCCCACGAGGCGTGGGCCGGGGCGGGGCAGCTACCTGCTGGTCGTGAGGGCGTCCAGCAGCTGTTCGGTGGTGCGAGTGGCGATGGCGAAGCCGATCAGTTTCATGACGTCGTCGCGGTGGCGCGCCATGTCACGCTGCCGGGCAAGGGTTTCCTCGGCTAGGTCGGGCTGTGCGAGGACGTCTCCGCATCCGACGACCGCGCGGGGGCCCAGTTCCCAGACGAGGGTGTTGACGGCGGCTCCAGCGGCGGCCAGGGGGTCGAGTTCGAGCATGACCCAGCCGCGCTCTGCCGGGTCCTCGCCGTCGCGGCGCAGGTCCTGCGCCGCGGAGCGGAAGAGCCCTCCGGTTCCGGCGGCCGGCTCGAGCGCCCACTCACCGCGGTGGTGGGGTCGCTTTCCTGTGCCGCCTTCGTCGGCCAGCATCGCGGCGATCAGATCGCTGATGTCGGGCGGAGTGTGGTACTCGCCGAGGCTGCGCCGGGAGTGATGGTGGCGTAGGGCTGTGATGACCCAGGACATCAGGTCGATCCGGGACCGCTCGGCGGGGTCGGTGTCTCCCGTGTGCCGGAGGACTCCATGGCGCAGCGCGGCAAGGGCCACAGCACGCACGCCCGCGAGGTGGGTGTCGTGCAGGTCCTCCCTGGTCCAGTCGAACAGCGGGCGGGCGGTGGCCCAAAGGTCGGGGCGGAGGCCGTAGTAGTAGTTGGCGCTATCGGCCAGGCCGCGGACCAGGACGCGCGGGGGTTGCGCGGCGATGTACGCGGCGATCGTGTCGGCGGCCGCCGCACCGGGGGACTTCTGGGGCCACAGGGCGAGGGCCGCGACGACCCCTGCGGGGATGTCGAGGCGGCTGCCGCCGGCGGCGTGCCAGGCTTCGGCGACCGCTTCGCCGAGGACGGAGCCGGCGCTACGGCTGACGGTGATCGGAGGACAGTCGGTCGTACCGGCGTGCCGGGCGCAGCTCGGGTCGGTGCAGTTCCGAGCCCTGTGGGTGAGCACCTGGTCAACGGCCTCGGTCACGAGGGCGGCGGTGGAATCAGCAGCGGGCATGAGGGTTCCAGGGCATGGGTGGGTGGTGTGTTTTGGTCAGGAACAGGAAGCCGGTGCCGGGGCCGCGAGCGGGAAGGCGTCGTCCGCAGCCCCGGACCTGCACGTTGTGGTGATGGATGGCGTAGGGGCGTCAGCCGGCTCGTTCAGAGGACTCCGCGGCGGGCCAGCTCGGGCTCGCACAGGGAGCACGTCCCGCACGGCGCGCGCTCGGCGCATCCCGGCTGCGGGAGGGCGTCGCCCTTGTCGTCCCCGCGACGGACGAACTTGGGCCACTCGCGCTCGTACAGGAACTCCCCGGCCCACTCCCGGGACTGGAACCCGGGGATGCGCGAAGCGTTGTTGGCCGTGTCCGGCTGGGCGACCCACGTGGTGGTGCCGTCCGGGAGGGCGTGTTCCCACACGTACCCGTACGCGGTGGTGCGGTCGGCCTTGCTCACCACGAGGAACCCGCGGGTGTAGTCGTTGTGGGCGGCCTGGAAGTCGATGTGCTGGGCGAGGCCGGGCAGCATGATCACGTCTCCGTGGTGAGGCGGGTGCGGGTGGTGGAGAGGGATCCTGACCACGAGCCCGGGGCCCGCCGCCTCTTGGCGTACGGGACCGCGTGGGTTCCGGCGGAAGGGCCCCGGGCGCGTGGTCGGAAAGATCAGGTGGTCCGCGGTGCGGCGGAGGCCGCGGCGTACTTCACGCACGCGGGCATGGACTCGCGCAGATCTGGGCCGCGCAGTCCGCGGCTTCCGCGAGGCAGAAGCCCGCACTTGAGACGCTCTCGACCGTCACCGAGCCGCTTCAACACGGTGTTGGCGCAGCCTCCGCAGACGGCGGGCGGGTTGTCGAGATCGGCGCCGAGGAGCGGCACCCGAGTCGCGGGGTGTTCCCCGCGGTCGAGGTGCATGCGTATCGAGCCGCGGCCCGATCGAGCCGGGGCGGGGATCAGGGGCGTGGTCATGGTCAAGGTCCTTCCAGGTGGGATCGTTCGTGGGGGCGGCGGCACCGGGGCAGGGTTCGGCTACTTGGCCTTGCGCTGGTCGACCCGGTGGGCCTGCGATGCCGCGCGCATGACCTCGTCGAAGTCGAAGCCGAGGTTCTGGGCGTAGGCGCGCAGTTCGTTGAGCAGCACGTGCAGCGCCTTCGAGAAGGTGGGGTAGGGGTCCTCTGCCATGTGCACGCGGAGGGCGGCAGCGGCGTCGCTGGCGTGCACGTACACGTCGAAGAGGTGGTCTGCGGCGGCCGAATCGTCCGTGTTGTGGATCGGCGCGACGGACGGGTCGAGGTTCGGCATGGCGGCCAGGGGCCGTTCGTCCAGTCGCGCCTTCGCGTCGCCGTCGAGGCAGCGTTCGATGTCGGCGCGCATGTGACTGGCCAGGTGCATCAAGTCGGTGGTGACGTCCACCAGGGTCAGCCAGGCGTCGGCCCATCCCCTCCGGTAGGCGAGAAGGGCGGCGTCTACCTCTGCCTCGTGGGCGACAGCAAGCATGGGAGGACTCCAGAGCAGTAAAGGGGCTTCGTGCGGCGTGGACTTGGAGGTCCGCCAGCGATGCAATCAATCTACATATCGAAAGACGAATACGCAACACCGCAGGTGGTTGTGAACGCTTTCCGGCTCGCCCTCGGGGCGAGCCGGGCGATCACGTATCCGGGCCCACCATCCGAGCTCTCGGGTAACGGCGCACCGGCCGCCTCGCTGGAGCCTTCTACTTGCCGGCGCCCCTGCGCGCCCGCTGCTGGGCCGGCAGCTGCCGGCGGGGCATCGTGCCGACGAAGACCAGGAGCGCCGTCAGTGCCACCCCGGCCGCAATGACCGCGCCGACAAGACTGGCGGGCTCCAGTACCCACACGCTGACCAGGGCGACGACTGCGCTCGGCGCGCCCCATCGCAGCGCCCATCGGACCCACGGGCTCGGGCTCTTGCCGTCGACAACCGGCATCAGTTCCTCCTTGGTTCTGGATGCCGGCTGATACCTGCATCCGTGGGTGAGTTCTGTCGCCCGGGAGGCCAGACCCCCGGGCTGTGATCGGCTCAGGCGCGGAATTGCTCCCCGTCGAAGTACACGCCACGCTGCATCCGGGTGTTGGGAAGGATGCCCGAAACGACCGGGGAGGTAAGGCCCGGGACGTCGACGAAGGTCGTGTATCGGTCCAGAAGCCGGGCGGCCACCCGGGTATCGCCCCATCGGTGCCCGACCGCGTTCAGGGGGCCGAGGGCCACGTTCAGGCCGTCCATGATGGAGAAGCCGAGACCTTCGTAGTAACTCTCCAGCTCCGGGAAGCAGTTGAGGGTCAGCAGCCCATAACCGGCGCGCGTGAAGCGGCGTACGGAATGCCGAATGAGTTCGGCCCCGATGCCTCGCCCGCGCTGCCCGGGATCCACCGCAACCGCGGTGACGATCGCGGTCCGCTCCGCCAGAAGGTGCGCCAGCGGCACGTCGATGCCGGGATGGTCGAAGAGCCACAGCGGAACGCCTCCGATGAGGACGCCGAGCGTCTCGCCTTCATCGTTTTCGGCCACGATCATCAGGGCCCGGAAGTGGGAGAGCGGCTCTTCCTGCGGCAGGGACAGGTTCGGCCGTACGTCCTCGAACGCGTCGGGATCGTCGGGGTTCACGTCGGCGAGGAGCCGCATGACGGCGTCCGCGTCGGTGGGCGCCGCGTCGCGGAGGGTGATGCCGGGCAGGCGTGTGCGGGTGCTACGCATAGGGACTCCTGGGGCGGTATGAGGCGCGGTGCGTCGCCTCTGGGGTTGGCGGAAGGGAGGGCTGCCGGAGGGGCCTCAACGGCGGTTCGGGCTCTGAGGCCGGGCCGACCGGAGCTGAGAGCTGCCCGGGCGGCCCGGAGCGCTGTGCGAGGGACGTCAGTAGATGTGGCGGCCGTCAGGGACTGTCCGGCCGATCAGGCGCCAGGGCGGGCCGTCGTTCAGGACGCCCATCGGGCACCGATCCGGCTGGTGTGTCGACAGGTCGGCCTCGATGGCCGTGTACCAGTGCTGCGTGAGCGGGCACCGCGTCCCTCGTGCGCAACCCGGCCGCTCCGCGACGAACACGTGGTAGACGTCCGTCGAAGTGGGGAGGGACCGGCGGAACGCGCCCGAGATGCGCTTGCCGTAAGCCGACGGGCTCTCGCTCCGGTACCGCCCCCATACCTGGATGCCGTAGACGAACTGCGTCTGGCCGCCGCGGTCGAGCCGCCAGCGCAGCACGGAGCCGTAGCGCGGGTTGTCGGGCCTGGACTCGTCCGCGCCCGCGGGCACCGCTCCGGTCATGTCGAGGACGGTCTGGCCGGTCCCGGTGAACGCCTGGGGCACGGCCAGCGCCCAGTACGAGGAGGCGTGCTTTCCCCACGGATGCAGCCTCCGCCGCCGGTACTGCGTCCCGGCCTTGCGGCGCTTTATGAGCGGCTTGTTCCGCTTCATCTGTATCAGTCCCCCGGATGTGCTGAGACGGGCGCGACGCCCGGAGCGGCGCTCGTCAAGTGGGTTGGTGTGGAGGGGCGTTGGCCCGAACTGAGAATGATAATACATAGTGAATCGCGAATACGCAACACCTCAGGTGGTGGTGTCCCCGCTGCGCCGTGCGAGGTCCGCACCTGCTTGAAACCGGTCCCAGGCAAGCCGGTTGTCGACCGCGTCCTCGATCGCTCTCCAGACCAGCCCTCTCGCGGGGTCCTCCGGAACGTGGGGCTCTCCGCGGTTGCCCCGGATCACCGTGACCGTGTCGCCGACCGGTGGGCGGGCCCGGTGGACGAGGATGCAGGTGGGTGTTCCGTGGCCGGGGATGTAGGCCCCGGAGGTGTCGATGATCCAGCGTGCGTCGAAGCGGGGGAGGAAATCGGTGATGTACCGCTTGCCGAACTCCCGCTTCATGAACGAGTTCGCGGTCAGCTGCGCCACGAAGCCGCCCGGGACGGCCAGGTGCTCGAGCATCAGCGCGGTGAAGGGCAGGGCCAGCGAGTACTTGCCGGCCGCCACCTGCGGGTACGCGGCGCGGACCTGGTCGCGGACGGAAGGGTCCTTCGGGGTGATGTACGGCGGGTTGGCCACGCACGCGTGGTAGGCGCCGGCGGCGAGCAGAGGCTCGGTGCGGTCCAGCAGGGAGTCGGCGGCGGCCACGTTGACGGGCCACGACGCCGGGACCTGGTCCAGGCTCACGCCGAGGACGGACGCCGAGCACGCCAGGAGCCGGTAGGCGGTCAGCGCGGCGGCGTACGCGTCAAGGTCCGCGCCCGACACCGCTGCCAGAGCCCGCTCGACGGCCCGCGGTCCGTGCCCGACCGGAGCGGAGCGGCGGCCGCGGATCGGCGGGACGCGGGCCATGTGGAACGCGGCGACGGCGATGTGCCCGGTCCCGCAGGCGGGGTCGATCATCCGGACGTCGGCCGGCCCCCACTCCTCGATGGCCGGCTCCAGCGACAGGCGCAGCAGGAGGCGGGCGACCCAGGGCGGGGTCTGGCACAGGGCGCGCCCCTTGCGGGCTTCGTCGGACAGCAGCTGGTAGGCGTCGCCCAGTGCGTAGCCGTCCACGCGGCGCCCGTCTTCGAGGGCGGGGTGCCGGTACCAGAACTCCTCGATGGCGTTCCAGGCGGCGGAGCCGAGCGGCTGCTCCCACAGCGGCAGCACGGCCGGATCGGCGAGAGGGGCCAGGGCGGGGTGGCAGCCGGCGAGACTCTCCAGGGACTTCAGCAGGCCGTCCGGACCCGGCGGGCGTTCGTCGGCCGGAGCCAGGCCATGTACGTGGGCATGCCGGACGAGGGCCGCGGCGTGGCTCCACAGGGCGGCCGTGCGCCGATCGCCGGTTTCGCGCGCGACCGCGGCGGTGAGTCTGTCGTAGGCGGCGGGGGGCAGGGTGCGTGTGGTCATCTTTCCTCGCAGGGGGATCGGGGACTACTGGCCGGCGGTCATCGCGGCCCAGACACCGGCGAAGCCGGAGCGGGCCTTGTCCTGCACGCCGGCCGGGGCGGTCACGTAGAAGTCCTCGACCGTGCCGTAGGTCTTGGCGTCCGGCCGGACGCGGGTGCGCACGCGGTCGATGCCAGCGCCGTGGGCTTTCGTGGAGTGCTCGACGGGGCGGTCCAGGGCCGTGGCGGCGTTGTGCAGGAAGGTGCCGACTTCGGAACGGCTGCCGGTGCGGACGGTCTTCACGGACCGGTAGACCGTGCCCTTGAAGCTGCTGTCGCGGCACTCGGGCTTGGAGCAGCGGTCGCCGTGCGCGGTGTGGCACTCGGGCCGGCGGCCGGCGGTGTAGGCGCGCTGCAACCGGTAGACCGCCCACGGCTCCTCGTCCAGCCGGGCGTTGAACTGGCCGAGCGCCTCAGCGTTCTGGTCGTCGGTGACCCGCCTGAACAGGGTGTCGTCCTTGTAGAGGGAGCTGTTGTCGTTCAGGGCCATCGACAGGTACTCAAGACGCAGCACGCGAGCGGCGAGGTCGGGGTACTTCCGCAGTCGCTTCAGGTGGTCCGGCTGGGGCGAGCACACCCCAGCAAACGGGCATACCGGGCAATATGACTTGGACATGTCGATGCCGAGGCGGTCCTTGACGTAGCCCTGCACGTCCTCGCGGCCCCAGCCGAGCCTGAGCAAGGGGTAGTCCAGGGCGAAGGTCTCGTAGCCGGCCTTCTTGTTGCGCTTGGCCTGGAACTTGTTCGCCTTGACCGCGCGCTTGTACTCGTCCGCGTTGTAGCCGAAGAGCTTGCCGACGGTCTGCCCGCTCGCTCGCTCGAGCTGGAGGCGGTCGATCGTCCAAGCCTTGTGCTTCTGGCTGCATACGTGACCGCCGGCGTACTGGGGAACCGTGCCGTTCTCCTCCAGTTCGTCCATGAGCGTCCATGGACCTTGGCTGAACACCTTGCCAGGGTTCTTGGTGTCGGAGAGGACTTCGACACCTGCCGAGTCGGGGCGCCCGGCCCGCGCGACCTGCGTGTATCGAATGCCCTTCTCCCGCAGCAACGGCAGGACGTGGTTCTCGACGTCGGCGATCGTGTCGGGAAACTCGAACCCGGTCATCGCCGTCACGATCGAGAAGTCGGAGAAGTCTTCGGCGATCCCGAAGGCGGTCGGATCGTTGATGATCGCCAGGGTCAGCGCCGTCGAGTCGACGCCGAGGCCGAAGTTGAGCGACTTGTGCTTCGTCGCGCGGAAGGATGCCAGAGCCTCCGCGGAGGCGACCTCGGCCGGAGCCGGTCCGCCGGACGACGGCGTTGCGGGGTCGGCATCGAGGTCGGGTTCGAACAGCGTGAGGGAAGTCATGGGCGTACCTGTGGGGGAGGGGCGGGTGCGGCTGGGAAGGGTCGCACCCGCCGGAGGACAGGAGGGTCAGGGCTGCGGCTTCGCGGCGCGTGCGGCGTCGAGGCCTGCGGGAGTGAGGTAGGGCCGGTGCTTCGGGCCGGTGCGGCCGTCGTCGCCGTCGGTGGGCTGGGGGACGCCGTCGGCGTCGCGGTACTCGACGAGGGCGAGGCGGGCGAGGGAGGCGGCGGTGGGCCAGGTGACGTTCCTCAGCGCGCCGTCCTCGTCGGCGGAGTCGAGGGCGGCCAGCTGGGAGTCGTTCAGGATCGACCGCCGTCCGGCGCCGGTGATGACGTACGGTCCGACGCCCTGCGCCTGCGCTTTCTCCGGCGGCAGCCGGTAGCCGTCGCCGTCGTTGCGGTAGACCAGGCCGTCGTCCAGGTAGACTTGGAGCGTCGTACGGCTGCCGTGCGATGCGAGGTGCCCCGAGGGATGTGCGCACGCGGCGCGGAGATGCTTGGGCGCCGGCGGGTAGGCGTTGCTGGTCATCGCGGGCCCTCCAGTGCGAGGACCGGTGCCGGGTCGAGCGCTGCGGCCCGCGGGTTGATCGCTGCCTTGACCTTGCGCCCGCAGCCGGGGCGCTCGCACTGCTCCGTCGCCCGGGGGTTGTGCCACTGGCAGCTCGGGCAGCTCCACATCAGCCCCGCCGAGACCGCCACTGAGGAGATCACGGCCCGCTGCTCCGGGTCGGCAGCGTCCAGGAGCTGCTCCAGTACGGGGGGATGCGGGGCGTAGTGGTTGCTGTCGTCGAGGATGACCGTGTCCTCGACGACGACGCGCAGCGGCACGGTCCCGTCCGGCCGGACGACGTGCTCGGGGTCGGCGCTGTCGAGGTGGACCGAGACCCGCACGACGCCGTCCTCGGCGTCCAGGTAGCCGAAGACGAGCACGCCGGCCACCTCGATGCACGACGGTCCCTGGTCATCGGCGGGGTAGAAGACCGCGGCGCGGTTGAGGCCCTCGGCCGTCACGGCGTCGGGGAAGACGAAGTTCAGGGGAGCAATGCGGGAGCGCTGCGCCCGCCCGATCTCCTCGCAGTACAGCTCGAAGCCCTGATCGGGCACCGCGTCGCCGTCGGGACCGTAGTAGAGATCGACCGCTTCGGCGTCGTCGGCCGGGGGCTCGTCGGGCACGTCGCCCTGGCCGCCCACGTTGGCCCAACTGCCGCGCACGTGCGTGGCGAGCTCCGCGAGGGCAGCGCGTTCCGTGGCGTAGGGCGCCGTGGTGTCGTCGTGGCGGGTCCAGATGCGCAGCATCCAGACCTGCTGGCCCGGGCGAGGCCCCAGGATGGCGGAGACGGCCGGGGACCGGCCGCCGGCGGCCTCGGCGACGATCTCGGCGTGAGCGCGCTGGGCGAGTTCACGGTACTGCGGGGGCAGTTCGGCGGCGGCCAGTGAGGGGGCCAGGGCCCCTGCGATGCGCACCAGACTCTCGATGTCGGAAGGGCGGAAGCGTTCAGCGAGCACGGTCATCCTCATCGGTGGCAGAACGTGGCGGACACGGGTGCCCCGCCAGGCGTGGAAGGGGGGGAAGGGCTAGGCGCCCAGATCAAGGAGCGCCGCGACCAGGGCGAGGGCGCGCTTACGCTCGGGGGAGACCCGCACGCGGCGGATGCGCTTCGGGTCGGAAGGGAGCCGGATGCCCACGGCCGCGCCGTGTCCGTCACGGTGCAGCTCGTACTGGTCCGCTGAGAGCATCCAGGCGTCCCAGTCGTCGGCCTTGCGCCCGGCGCGCACTAGGGATTCTGCGGTGGGTGCCGTCGCGGGGCAGGAGCAGGCCGGGTCGTCGCACGGACGGCCCGCCGGATGCCGGGAGATGACGCCGCCCGAACGGTAGGTGGCTCTGGTGCCGTTGAGCATCGGGCACGCCTTCTCCGAATACATCAGGCAGGGCGGGTGGAGTCCCGGTTCCGGCGCATACCCGATGGCCACGTCCTGGGGGCGGACCAGCACGTAGAACCACCGCTCCAGCGGCCGTTCGCAGATCTGGCACAGGCCGTTCTCGAAGGCTCGGGTGCGTTTGCCCGGGTCGAGGCCGCCGAAGACCGGCAGACCGTTGTGCTCGAACGAGACGTACGGGACGACCAGGCCGCCGTGCGTGGGACGGTGCGCGCACGCTGCGGGGATCGCCGGGGCGTTCACTGGGAATCACCGCCGGAGAGCTCCCAGGAGGGGCGGGCGAGCTCGACCAGGAAGGTGTAGGCGGCGTCGCTGGCCTGGAGCTGGCGGACGACGGGGAGCTGCCGGTACCGGCTGAGGAACTCGCCGATGGTCAGAGCGGTGTTGTGCGAGTCGTCCGGGTAGCTGCCGTGGTCGAGGGGGACCAGGCGGTCGCCCTCGTACTGCGGCCACGTGTACGCGGCGAGGAGCACGGCCTGGCTCCAGTTGTGCGGGTTGGCGCGGATCTTGACGAGCTCGGCGCCGGGCGCCAGTTCCCTGAGCGAGTCGAGGGGCGGTGTCCGGCGCGGTTGGGGGGTGCTCGGGCCCATGACGGTCTCCCAGTTCGAGGCGGGCTTCGGCGGCCCGGGGCGGTGAGATGGAGGGCTGCGGGGTTCGCCACGCAGCGGTGCAGTGGCCTGGCGGCCGCCCTCACGGCGCCGACGAGGGGCGGCGTTGGGGCTGCGGGGGAGGAGAGAGCGGCCGATCAACCAGCCATGAGTACAGTACACACGGGAATCTAAATACGCAACATCACGGCGTGGGGTGTCCGCTCATCCCCTTCGGGCACGGTGAACCGGGCCGACAGCAGCGCCGCACAGAGCTGCCGGATTCCTCCCTGCTCCCACAGCGCCAGGGACTCGGGCACTGCGGCCGGCCACCACTGCACCGACACTCCGTCGCGCACCACGTCGACCGCGACTCCGTACCCGTCGTCCTTGCTCCAGTCAGCCATGCGCACGTGCGGGCTCAGCACCTCAACTGCACCCTCATGAAGGCGGATCGCCTCCTCCTTCGCGCTGCGTGCCGCCTGCCGCAGAGCCTTCGCCTGTGCGGCGGACACCGGACGGTAGACGGTGCTGGCTCCCTCGTCCTCCGCGAGGATGACAAGGGCTCCCCCCTGCGCCGCGAGCACACGATCCCGGCCGACTTCGGCGACCAGCTCGAGCAGTTGCTCCGCGGAGACGACCGTGTCGGGTCCGCTCTCGGGAACGGCGGAGGCCCGGTAGTGCCCGTTCCGCACCAAGTCCAGGGCGTGCTTGACGTCCAGCATGGCGCGGGCGAGCTCGGCGGAGCCGGGCCGCCCGTTCGCGGCATAGCGGGTCAGCCGCTGATGGACCAGGGCCGCTTCGCGCTCGTCGGGCTCGTCGAACTGGTTGGCGAGCACCTCACGTACGGCAAGGTCGATCACCTGCGGCAGGTACCCGGCGCTGAAGGACCTGCGCCGGAGCATGCGAAGCGCCGTCTGCTTGGACGAGCCGGCAGGGACGACGGCTGATGCCTGGGACACGAGGTGACTCCTCCTCAATTCGCCGGTCGCGAGCCGGGCTGGCCGATGTATGTGGTCCACGCCTCGTGCTCGGCGGTGGTGAGAATCGGCGGCGGGACGATGGGGGCGCGCCCGAAGCACTGGTCACAGGCGTGTACGTCCGGCTCGGCGCCGGTGGCGTCAGTGCCGCGGCCCGGCAAGGCGGTGCCGCAGATGGGCAGGTTCGCCGGGACGGACGGGTCCAGCCGCAGATGCAGTTCGTGGCCGTGGAGGACCGGACGGACCGCGACGGGCTCCGGTTCGGAGGCGGGGCCGAAATGTTCTGCCAGGAACCGCACGACAAGGGCGTGAGCTGCCTGGGCCCGCTCGTCCAGGGTTCGCGTGTCCGCCGGCGGCAGCTCGACGACCCGCAGGGGTTCCCGCATCTCTGCGGTCAGGCGGTCGACGAGGACGCGCCCCTCGGCGAGGAACTGCGGGGCGTCGCCGCGGGGGTCGTCGCTGCGCTTGCCGACCCAGATCCACGACAGGGGTACGAACGCGGCGAGCTCGCTGAGGAGCCCGTACCAGCGGCTCACCGCCCACGTGGCGTAGGTGCCGCATGGCCTGTGGTGGCAGGAGCCGGCCGGCGCCTGGCAGGCGCGCAGTTCGAAGCGGAAGCCGAGCTCGGCCGCGTCCGTCCGAAGGATGCCGAGCTCCGCCACACCGCCGTTCTGCCGTGTCCACCAAGCCGGTTCACCGCCTAGCAGCGGACCGGGCTCGGTGCTGCGCCCGATCCCCTGCGCCTCCGCTGAATTGGCAGAGGCCAGAGTCCGATGGGCAGAGACGACGCGGGTGCCGTCGATCACGAGGTAGTTCATCAGAAGTCTCTCCGGTCCGGCCGGGCGCGCCAGCGCCCGGCCGTCGAGCTGGGAACGCCGGGATGGAGGCCCGGCAACGGCGGATCAGGCGAGCGACTTCTTGGGGGTGGCCTTGACGGCCTTCTTCGCCGGGCCTGTCTTCTTGGCCCCCGCTCCCGACTTCTTCGTGGCGGCCTTCTTGGCCGCCGCCTTCTTCACCACGGCGGAGGCGCCGGTGAGGCTTCCCTTGGGGGCCTTCCTGACGGAGACCTCGCCGCCCTTGGGCAGCTTCTTGTCACCGCTGACGAGGTCCTTGAAGCCCTGTCCGGCCCGGAAGCGGGGGGTGGAGGTCTTCTTGACCCGCACCCGCTCGCCGGTCTGGGGGTTGCGGGCGTAGCGGGCCGGTCGGTCGACCTTCTCGAACGAGCCGAATCCGGTGACGGAGACGCGGTCTCCGGCGACGACAGCGCGAACGATGGCGTCGAGCACGTGGTCGACAGCGTCGGCGGCCTGCTGGCGACCGCCCATCTTGTCCGCGATCGCGTCGACGAGCTGGGCCTTGTTCATGGCAGAACTCCTGTAGGTGAGCGTGCACTTCGATGCCGGACGCGCGGCCGCTGATGTCCAGGGGGCGCGGTGCCGACGAAGGGAAGCGGGGTGCGCCATCCAGGACGGTCGAGCGCCTCCGACGACAACTAAAGTACACAGTGAAAAAGAAACACGCAACGCTAATCGTCATGTTGACGAAAGTAGTTCGGTCGTGTCACTCTGACGTAGCGACAGCGGGTTTGAGCGCACGGCGAGTTGACGCCGCGCTCCCCGCCCCGCCC
This sequence comes from Streptomyces sp. GC420, assembly GCF_009916105.1. Classification (GTDB taxonomy): domain Bacteria; phylum Actinomycetota; class Actinomycetes; order Streptomycetales; family Streptomycetaceae; genus Streptomyces. The sequence continues at coordinate 18,812 of NZ_JAAAXQ010000088.1, forward strand.
TCCTCAGACCACGCACGCAGCACATGACCTCGGGAGAACACCCGTGAATGCCAAGCTCGTTGACCCCACGATCCCCACCCTGACCCCGGCGGCCCACCCGCTCAATGCCCACGCCATCGACCGCGCAGCCGGCGTCCTCCTCGGCGCCGCGTGCGGCGACGCCCTCGGCGTCCCCTACGAGTTCGCCCGCCGACTGGGCCCCGACGAGCAGCCCGCCATGATCGGCGGCGGCCTGGGCCCCTACAAGCCCGGCGAGTACTCCGACGACACCCAGATGCACGTCTGCATCGCCGCCGTCGCGTCCACCGGCGCCGACCTCACCAGCCCGACCGCACTCGACCAGATCGCCCGCAACTTCCACCGCTGGCGCGACGGAGGCGCCAGCGACATCGGGAACCAGACCAGCGGCGTGCTCCGCGCCGCGAAGAACCACAAGACGGGCACGCCCGCCCAGGCCATGACGGCGGAAGCCGACGCCTACACCGCCCGCACCCGGTTCAGCGCGGGCAACGGCTCGCTGATGCGGACCGGCATCGTCGCCCTCGCCTACCTGGACGACGCTGACGGAATGGTCCAGGCCGCCACCATGATCAGCTCCCTCACCCACAGCGACCCCGAGTGCGTCGAAGCGTGCATCCTGTGGTGCGCGGGCATCCGAATCGCCGTGCTGGAAGGCCACTTCGACGGAGTCCGTGATGGCATCGCGCTGCTCCCCGAGGACCGACAGGAGATCTGGCACGCGAGGCTGGACGAGGCCGAGGCGAACCCGCCCCACCACTGGACCCGCAATGGGTACGTCGTCACGGCCCTCCAGGCCGCGTGGTCCGCCATCACCAATACGCCCGTTCCCGAGCTGGCCCCGGAGCGTGGATCGTTCCCCGCCCAGCACTTCCAGCTCGCCACCGAAGCGGCGGTCCGCGCGGGGGATGACACGGACACTGTGGCCGCTATCGCGGGCGCCCTCCTGGGAGCGCGCTGGGGCGTGTCCGCCATCCCGCTCGCCTGGCAGCAGGCGGTGAACGGCTGGCCCACGATGTCCGGCCCCGATCTCGTCCGCTTGGCCGTCCTGACCGCCCGCAAGGGCATGGACGACGGTGACGGCTGGCCGTCGGCCCCGCGCGTCAAGATCCCCGGCTCCGCCGGAAAGGGCTACGTCGCACAGCACCCCGCCGACGCCGGAGTCCTGCTCGGCAACCTCCCCATGACCGAGTTCGCTGGCACACCGCCGGTCGATGCGGTCGTCTCCCTGTGCCGCGTCGGGCAGGGGCCGATCTTCTCCTCGACCGACATCGAACACGTCCGCGTCTGGCTGGTCGACAGGGAAGGCGAGAACTCCAACCTCCACTACGCCCTCGACCAGGCGGCCCGCCAGGTGCTCCGGCTCCGCAAGGAAGGCAAACGGGTCTTCCTCCACTGCGTCGCGGGCCGCTCGCGCACCCCCGCCGTGGCAGCGACGTACAGCACGCTCCTGGGAACGGACCCCCGCACCGCCCTGACGGAGGTCTGGGTGACCCTGGGCAAGCACTGGACCCTCCTGGCGCACCCGCAGCTCCATGACGCCGTGTACGAACTGGCCGGGCAGCAGCCGTACCGGCCGCAGTCCCGCCCTCGCCGCCGCTTCTTCCGCAAGCGCAGCTGACCCGGGCGACGCGCCACACCGCTGAAGCCAGAAGCGCGGCCTCCATCCGGAGGCCGCGCTTTCGTCATCGTGAGCATGAAGAACTTGACGCCCTCGTCGCTACGGCGGACAACGCACCTGGGAACACCCGACAGATCTCACCACGACGTGCGAGACCCCCAGCAGGAAGGCCGAGAGCCCGCCGGTCGCCTGACCGGCGGGCTCTCTCGCTTTCAGCGACCGTCCGCCCTACCGTTCCGTGGGCTGGCCCATCTGGTCGGTCAAGAGCCGGGAGCCGGTCGACAGGGCAAGGCCACCAAGGCCTCCTAGCGCCTGGGACCGAAGCGGCCGGATCCCCTGCGGCTGAGGACGAACTCGTAGACCGTCTCGCGATACCAGTGATCCTGGAAGACCCGAGGCTTCTTGCCGTCATCGGCAGTCCGGTCGGCGAACGGGACCTGTCCGCGGGCGTGGTAGGCACGGATGGTCTCGCGCGCGAGGGCCTCGCCACGGGTAGTCATGCCCAGCACCTCGGCGAAGTCGTAGATGTCCAGCAGGTCCCGCGGATCTCCTTCGGGTAGATCGTGGACCAGGGCCGGCCCGGTTCCCTTGAAGGCCGCCCAGACATGCGGACGGTGCTTCTCCACCCACGCGTCGACCTCGTGCTGGTCATACGTACGCGGCTGCGTGCTCCGCGGCGCAGGGAAAGCCCGACGAACGACCTTGTCGCCCTCGCGCTTCTCCTTGACCTTGGTCCACTGGAGACCGGTGTACTCGGAGACGCCGTACCGCGGACCAATCATCTCCGCAGTGAGCTCCGCCTGTTCGCCCTGCGCCTCGGCGGCCGGCTCCGCCGCCGGCGCCCGGTCGGCGAGTTCCTTCTGGGCGCCGGCGTCCTCGTCGGTTGCCGACGAGTCGGCCCACGCATGGCTGGACAGCTGAGCGCGTCGTTGAGCTTTGGCCCAGGTACTCCGGCGATTCTCGCGCACCCACTCGTCGACCTCGGCCGCGCTGTAACCGTGTTCGCCGCCCGCAGGGAACCCCTCAGCGCGAATCCATCCCCGGGCCGTCTGTCCGCTGACGCTGTACGTGGTCGCGATGCCCTGGGCGTCCAGGTGCCCGGTGCGCGCGATGGTCGAACGGTCCGGAAGCTCGCTGCCGGCTGCAGGGTGCTGCTCGCTGACCGCCGGCTCCTCGGCCGTCGTCTGCCGGCGCATGCGCCGCTTACGGTTCACGAACTTGTAGGCCGTCTCGCGGTACCACTTCCGCTCCGTGACCTCCGGCTTCTTCCCGTCACCTGGCGTGCGGTCGGGGGCGGGCAGGACCTTCCTGGAGAGGTACCCGCGCAGGGTGGCTTCCGGCACCGGCTCCGTCCGCCCGAGGGCCTGGCCCTCCCAGGCGCAGATGTCCGACAGCGTTACCAAGTCCTTCGGCCTGCCGGCGGGCAGGCCGAACGGGTTGTCCGAGTCCTGGCCTTTCGCCCAGTGGACCGGAAGGTTCTCCTTCAGCCACGCGTCCACCAACGCGGCGTCGCGGACCAAGGTCCGTCCGGGACCGGACGGCCAACCCTCCGGGAATCCCGGGAGCGTGGTCCAGTAGGCCACGTTGCCTTCGTTGGCCTCGTACTTCTCCGCGATGTCCTGTGAGGTCACGAGTTCATCAGCGTCGGCGGGAATCACCGTTACTCCTTGTCGGACCGGCAGTGAACCCGCAGGCCGTGGTCGAGGTCCCGCGGGTGGGGGCCTGGTCGGTCAAGCTCGAGGTGGAGCCGGCACCGCCGGCCCCGATCGCGCAGGGGCAGGCGCTAAAGTACATCACGGTAAAACAATACGCAACGCGCGCTCGAGGTGGTGCCTCCGTACGCCGGAGGGGGGTGTCTTCGGGGTCGGGCGCATGTCCGCCCGGCCCCGAAGGCACCCCCGTGAGTACTCAGTGCGCCAGCGCGAACTTCTGGCCCGCGCGCGCTTTCTTCGCGCGCAGCTTCTCGTCGCGCGCTCGCTGAAGGCTGCCAAATGTCTCCTGCCCCTGCTTCTTGAGAAGGTGCGGAATCCGGTTCGCCGGGATTCCGACGAGAGGGGACTCGCTGAGCACCGACAGAAGATCCGATTCCGTCTGGTCGGTGTAGTCGGCGGCGATCAGCGCTTCGACGTTGGGGAAGACGTCCGCATGCCTTTCAGTGCTCAGGTCGATGAGGTGGTCCTCTTTTCCTCCGAGGCTGTAGCACCAGAGGAAGTTTCCGGGCGGATCATTGGCGACAAGCCGCCTAAAACGGCTGATCTCCTTGGTGTAGCAGTAGAAGCGAACGCCCGGTGAGCTGCGCATGATGCGCAGCCAGGTGAGAAGGTATTCGTCGGAGAAGAACTCGCCTGAATCGTGCACGCGAATCCACTTGCCGACGTACCTCTTGTGTGTGAGTTCCTCCGTCATCTGCCTCTCGAATTCCTCCGGGTTGTCCCGGCAGAGGAGGAGATTCCGAATGTGTGCTGCGCGGACGTTCTTGAACCGGTACGTGCCGACCCGGGCGTAGCACAATTGTGCGCACACGCCGGCCTGAGGGCAGACGTTGAAATGGCTTCCATCAGGCATTTCGATCACGAAAGCTGGCAGTGTCCAGTTGAATACGCCGATCCTCCTCAGATCCGAGTTCTGGGTGAGGAGCCGCTTGGTGGTGGTGCGGCCGGTCGCGTTGGTGCTCTCAGACATCTCGTTCCTTGTGTTCCGAAGGGGAGGGCG
>NZ_JAAAXQ010000089.1 GCF_009916105.1 Streptomyces sp. GC420
CTCCGGGGTGCTGAAGCCTGTGCCGACGGTCGATCGTGCTCGGCCACTCGGTCCCTCTTTTTGAGGGCTCGCTTCGCCTCCGGGGTGCTGAAGCCTGTGCCGACGGTCGATCGTGCTCGGCCACTCGTCCCTCGCGGCCTGTGCGCGTTCTCCCTTTCGGCACAGGCGCGCCCCTTCGGCTCACTCGCCGACATCGGTGGCCCGCCCCGCGCACGCCGCGGGGCGGGCCACCGGCGTGTGGCCGTGCGCCGCGCTCTCCTCACCCGGGACCGCCCGCACCGCGGGCGCGCGTGCACCGCGAGCACGCGGGGACCGGGGGACTGTCTGGGACCGCCGGGGCCGCGGGCGCGCGTGCACCGCGGCACGGCCCGCACCACCCGCTGTCGCCGACGGCTCAACGCCCTCGGCACCGCCGGGGGCCGCGGGCGCGCTTGACCCGCGGGCACGCGGGGACTGGGGGACTGTCCGGGACCGCCGGGGCCGCGGGCACCGCCCGCTCCCGCCGGCGCTCGGAGCCACCGGGACCGCTGAAGGCCGCCGGAACCGCCCGCTGCCGCCCGGCCCGTCCACGGGCCCGGCCGCGCCCCGCCCTCCGGCGGGCGACCGGCGGGGAGGCTCGGCCGCCCGGTTCGAAGAAGCACCGGCCGGGGGTGAACAGCCTCACCCGCACCGGTGGTGTGTGCCACCACGCGGGTGGTGCGCCGCCGCGGGAGACGGCTCGGCACCCGACGGGCGGCGCCACCGGGGCTCTGCCGGGGCTCCACCGCACCGGGGGTGCTCGTGCTCACCGACGCCGCGGGCGCTCCGTAGACTGGGCGGCGTGAGTGAGCTCCCCCCCCACGACAGCGACCCGCACCGCGACGGCGGCCACGACGACGCCTTCGAGGAGATCGTCCAGACCGCGACCGGCCGCGACCCCGATCTCGCCGTGATCGAGGCAGGCAGCCGCACCCTGCGGGCCCAGGCCGGGCCGCCCGAGCCGGAGGTGCCCTCCCGGCCCGCCGACCCGGAGGTGGACAAGGCGCTGCGCGAGGTGGAGGCGGAACTCGCGACCCGCTGGGGCGAGACCAAGCTGGAGCCGTCCGTCTCGCGGATCGCCGCCCTGATGGACGTGCTGGGCGAGCCGCAGCGCTCGTACCCGTCCATCCACATCACCGGCACCAACGGCAAGACCAGCACGGCCCGCATGATCGAGTCGCTGCTCGGCGCCTTCGAACTGCGCACCGGGCGGTACACCAGCCCGCACGTCCAGTCGGTGACCGAGCGGATCAGCCTGGACGGCGCGCCGGTCTCCGCCGAGCGGTTCATCGAGACGTACAACGACATCAGGCCGTACGTCGAGATGGTCGACGCCTCGCAGGAGTACCGCCTGTCGTTCTTCGAGGTGCTCACCGGCATGGCGTACGCCGCCTTCGCGGACGCGCCCGTGGACGTGGCCGTCGTCGAGGTCGGCATGGGCGGCACCTGGGACGCCACCAACGTGATCGACGGATCGGTCGCCGTGGTGACGCCGATCGACCTCGACCACACGGACCGGCTCGGCGGCTCGCCCGGCGAGATCGCCGCCGAGAAGGCGGGGATCATCAAGGAGGGGGCCACGGTGATCCTGGCCCAGCAGCCCGTCGAGGCGGCCCAGGTGATGCTGAAGAAGGCCGTGGAGGTCGACGCCACGGTCGCCCGCGAGGGCATGGAGTTCGGCGTCGTCTCCCGCGACGTGGCGGTCGGCGGGCAGCTGCTGACACTGCGCGGCCTCGGCGGTGAGTACGAGGAGATCTTCCTTCCCCTGCACGGTGCCCACATGGCGCACAACGCCGCCGTGGCGCTGGCGGCGGTCGAGGCGTTCTTCGGCGCGGGCCCGCACCGCGGGCTGGACGTCGACACGATCCGCAAGGCGTTCGCGGCGGTGTCCTCGCCGGGCCGCCTGGAGGTCGTGCGCCGCTCGCCGACCGTCGTGCTGGACGCCGCGCACAACCCGGCGGGCGCGCGGGCCACGGCGGAGGCCGTCACCGAGTCCTTCGGTTTCAGCCGGCTGATCGGTGTGGTCGCCACCAGCGGCGACAAGGACACCAGGGGACTGCTGGAGGCCTTCGAGCCGATCATGGCCGAGGTCGTGGTGACCCGGAACTCGACGCCCCGCGCGATGGACGTGGACGAGCTGGCGGCACTGGCCGTGGAGGTGTTCGGCGAGGACCGGGTCCAGGTGGAGCCGCGGCTCGACGACGCGCTGGAGGCGGCGATCACGCTGGCCGAGGAAGAGGACGAGTACGCGGGCGCCGGTGTGCTGGTGACCGGCTCGGTGATCACGGTCGGCGAGGCCCGGCTGCTGCTGGGAAGGGGTTGAGCCGTCGTGCGTACGCTCTGCGCGTCCACTCTCATCGGTGAGGTCTTCGTGATCGGGTTCGCCGGGCTGGTGGCGATGAAGGACCCCGGTCTGTCCATGGGCACGGTCTGGACGGTGTGCGGGATCGCGATGGCCCTGTGCGTCCTGCTGTGCGGGGCGATCACCCGCCCGGGCGGTGTCCAGCTGGGCTGGGCCCTCCAGGCCGCGCTGATCGTCAGTGGCTTCTGGGTGCCGATGATGTTCATCCTGGGCGTCTGCTTCGCGGCCCTGTGGTGGGCCGCGGTGCACTTCGGCCGGGAGATCGACGCCGTCAAGGCCCGGCGTGCGGCGGCCGAACAGGCCGGGTAGCACCGCCACCGCCCGGCCGGGTGCGGTTCCCCCCGGGGCCCCCTGTAGCCTCGGCTCACCGCACTTGCATGTCTTCAAGGAGAAGCCGCACATGACTCAGCGCACCCTCGTCCTCCTCAAGCCCGACGCCGTCCGTCGCGGCCTGGTCGGCGAGATCATCGGCCGGATCGAGCGCAAGGCCGGCTGGCAGATCACCGCGCTGGAGCTGCGTACGCTCGATCGGGCCACGCTGGAGACGCACTACGGCGAGCACGTCGGCAAGCCCTTCTACGAGCCGCTGATCGAGTTCATGTCGTCCGGTCCGGTCGTCGCGCTCGTCGTCGAGGGCGAACGGGTCGTCGAGGGACTGCGCACGCTGGCGGGCCCCACCGACCCGATCGCCGCCGCCCCCGGTTCGATCCGCGGAGACTATGGGACGATCGTGCGCGAGAACCTGATCCACGCCTCGGACTCGGAAGGCTCGGCCGAGCGGGAGCTGAAGATCTTCTTCCCCGGTCTGGTCTGACGGCGGAACCTGCCCGAAGACGCATCCGCGACCTGACGAAACGTCAGTCCGTGGCCGCTCGCGAGCAGGGCGGCCGGCATTTCGGCCGCCCATCCGCATATGCGGCCCCGATCGGGGGAACCCTCGCCTCCGACACGACGTCACCATTGGTGGGGCGGGTACGTGTTCCCCCGACAATGGCGGGGACCGACGCGCCGTGTCGTGCAGGCGAGACTACGATGGAAGCCTCCACGCCCAGCAGCACCCACCTCGCCTACCTGCAAAAGCCGTCAAGCTCCAGTTGGGAAGGCCAGACGCATCCTCATGGGGAACAACATGTCGTTCATCGGCCGTGACATGGCTGTCGACCTCGGGACCGCCAACACGCTGGTGTACGTCAGGGGCCGGGGGATCGTTCTCAACGAGCCGTCCGTCGTCGCCATCAACACCAACACCGGCGGAATCCTCGCGGTCGGTTCCGAGGCGAAGAAGATGATCGGCCGGACGCCCGGCAACATCGTCGCGGTCCGGCCCCTGAAGGACGGCGTGATCGCCGACTTCGAGATCACCGAGCGGATGCTCCGCTACTTCATCCTGAAGATCCACAAGCGGCGGTACCTCGCCCGTCCGCGTGTCGTCGTGTGCGTTCCCTCCGGAATCACCGGCGTCGAGCGCCGCGCGGTCATCGAGGCCTCCACGCAGGCGGGCGCCCGGCAGGTGCACATCATCGAGGAGCCCATGGCCGCGGCCATCGGCTCGGGACTGCCGGTCCACGAGGCCACCGGCAACATGGTGGTGGACATCGGCGGCGGCACCACCGAGGTCGCCGTCATCTCTCTCGGCGGAATCGTCACGGCACAGTCCATCCGGGTGGCGGGCGACGAACTGGACAACGCGATCATCCAGCACGTCAAGAAGGAGTACAGCCTCCTTCTGGGGGAGCGCACCGCCGAGCAGATCAAGATCACCATCGGTTCGGCGTACGACCTCGACAAGGACGAGCACACCGAGATCCGCGGCCGCGACCTGGTCTCCGGGCTCCCCAAGACCGTCGTCATCTCGGCCGCCGAGGTTCGCAAGGCGATCGAGGAGCCCGTCAACGCCATTGTCGACGCAGTGAAGACGACGCTCGACAAGTGCCCGCCCGAGCTGTCCGGCGACATCATGGACCGCGGCATCGTCCTCACCGGCGGCGGCGCCCTGCTGCGCGGCCTCGACGAGCGGCTGCGCCGCGAGACCGGCATGCCCATCCACATCGCCGAGGATCCGCTGGATTCCGTGGCGCTCGGCTCCGGCAAGTGCGTCGAGGAGTTCGAGGCACTGCAGCAGGTGCTGGACGCCCAGCCCCGCAGATGACGACCGGGTGAATCGGCCGCACGGGTCTCACCGCACCGTGCGGCCTCGCGTTCACACTCTGAGCACCACCGCCCCCGCACACACGTTTTGAGGAAGGCACGGCCGCCGCACGTGAGGGACACGAAAGAGAGCCGGCTGCTCCTGGTACTGCTGATCGCCATCGCGTTCGCACTGATCACGGTGGACATCCGCGGCGGTGAGGAGTCGCCCCTCGACGGCGCCCGGTCGGCCGCGGCCACGGCCTTCGGCCCCGTCGAGAACGGGGTGGCCGCGGCCGTCGACCCGGTCGGCGACGCCATAGCTGCGGTACGCGAGTCCGGCGAACGGCACGACAGGATCTCCGAACTGGAGCGGGAGAACACCGAGCTGAAGCAGCGGCTCGGCAGCGACGACCGTACCGCCAGCCGGGTGAAGCAGCTCGACAGGATCCTGAAGACGGCGGCGGCGGGCCAGTACGGCATCAAGGGCGCCGAGGTCATCGCCATAGGAGCGGCCCAGGGCTTCTCCTGGACCGTCACCATCGACGCCGGCAGCGACGACGGCATCCGCCGCGACATGACCGTGCTCAACGGCGACGGACTCGTCGGCCGCGTCACCACCGTCGGGCCCGGCACCGCGACCGTGCTCCTCGCCAACGACCCGGACTTCACCGTCGGCACCCGGATGGAGAAGACCGACGAGCTCGGCTTCGCCACCGGCCAGGGCGACCGCCCGCTCGCCGTCCAACTGCTCAACGGCAAGGCGAAGGTGAAGAAGGGCGACCGGCTGGTCACCTTCGGCTCCAGCGGCGACAAGCCGTTCGTTCCGGGCGTGCCGGTCGGCGAGGTCGTCCGCGTCGACCCGTCGGGCGGCGACCTCACCCGTACCGTCTACGTGCGCCCGTACGTCGGGTTCACCAAGCTGGACATCGTCGGAGTGGTCGTCGAGGCGCCCCGCAAGGACCCGCGGGACACCGTCCTGCCGGCCAAGCCGAAGCAACCAAGGCCCACGCCGACGGTGACCGTGACGGTCACCCCTTCGGGGGACACACCCGTCGACGGCACCGAGCAGCAGTAGGAGTCAGACGACATGCGCCTCAACCGGATGCTGCTTTCCGTCACCCTCGTCGTCGTCGCCCTGGTCGTCCAGGTCAGCGTGCTCGCCCGGCTCCAGCTGCCCGGCGCCGTGCCCGACCTTGTGCTCCTCACCGTGCTGGGCCTGGCCCTGGTGTACGGCCATGTGGGCGGCGCCCTGGTCGGGTTCGGTGCCGGACTGCTCGCGGACCTCGCCCCGCCCGCCGACCACGCGGCCGGGCGCTACGCGCTGGTGCTGTGCGTCGTCGGCTATCTCGCCGGGCTCGCCAAGCCGGAGACCGGCCAGGTGCGCTCGGCCACCGTCCCGATGCTGGTCGTCGTGGGCGGCGCCCTCGGCTCAACGCTGCTGTACGCGGGCGTGGGTGCTCTCGTCGGAGACACCGCCGCACGCCATGTCGGCCTGAGCGGGCTGCTGTTCACCGCGGTCCTGTACGACCTGCTGCTGGCTCCGTTCACGGTGCCGCTGATCATGTTCCTCGCCAGACGCGCGGAGAACGATCCGTTCGCCGACGCGGCCACCGGCGGCACCGCGGCCCAGGCGGGCCCCCAGAACCGCTGGCTGAGCCCGGTCTCCGGCGGCCGGTCCCGGTTCGGCTCGCGCATGGGCGGCCGGATGAGGGGGATCCCGGGCCGCGGCCCCCGCATCGGCGGTGGGCGGGGCGGCCTGCTCGGCCGCACGGCGCGGGCCAGGGCGGGCCGCATAAAGGGAGTGAAGCGGCTGTGAACCGCTTCCGCCCGTCGCCCGTCACCGCCGCCCGCGCCGAACGGACCGCGTCCATGAACGACTCCCGCACGCCGCCCGCCACCGCACTACCGGGGAAGGGACCGCGTCGATGAGCAACATTCCCGAGACGGGCCGCACACCGCGGGTCCAGATCCGGCTGGTCGGCATCCAGGTCCTCGTCTTCTCCCTGCTGCTGACCCTCGGCGGACGCCTGTGGTACCTCCAGATCCGCAACGGTGACGAGTACGCCAAGGAGGCGTCCGGCAACCACGTCCAGCAGGTCGTCCAGCCCGCGGTGCGCGGATCCATACTGGACGCCAGAGGCGTGCCGCTCGCCGACAACGAGACACGGCTCGTCGTCTCCGCGTCGCGCACCGACCTGATGAAGATGAAGGACGACGGCAAGGCCGTCCTCGCCCGTCTGGCCGACGTCCTCGGAATGAAGGTGAAGGACGTCACGGACAAGGTCCGGCTCTGCGACTCCAAGACGCCGCAGCCCTGCTGGAACGGCTCGCCGTACCAGCCCATCCCCATCACCGACGAGGCGACCACCCAGCAGGCCCTCCAGATCCGCGAGCGCGCCGAGGACTTCCCCGGCATCACCGCGGAGCCCACTGCCGTCCGCCGCTACACCGCGCCCGGCGAGGCCGACACCGCGCAGGTGCTCGGTTACCTCTCGCCCGTCACCGACGAGGAGATCAAGGCCGCGGAGGACACCGACTCGCCGTTCCTGCGCTCCGACCAGGTGGGCCGCAGCGGCCTCGAGCGTACGTACGACAGGGAACTGCGCGGCAAGGCCGGCGTCACCCGCTACGAGGTCGACAACCTCGGCCGGGTCATCGGACAGGCGGAGGCCGACCCGGCCCAGGCCGGCTCGCACGTCGTCACCAGCATCGACGCACGGGTGCAGCGCGTCGCCGAGTACGAGCTGAACGAGGCGATGAAGGAGGCCCGCAGGCAGTTCGACGACAACACCGGCGAGAACTACAAGGCGGACGCGGGCGCCGTCGTCGTCCTGGAGTCCAGGACCGGCCGGGTCGTCGCCATGGCCTCCAACCCGGACTACGACCCCAACGCCTGGGTCGGCGGCATCTCCGGCAAGGACTACACGAAGCTCACCAGCAAGAAGTCCAACTACCCGCTGCTGAACCGGGCGATCCAGGGCCAGGCGGCCCCCGGCTCGATCTTCAAGGTCGTCCCGACCACCGCCGCCGTCAACGCCGGCTACCCCTTCGACGGCCGCTACCCGTGCCCCAGCTCGTACTCCATCGGCGGCCAGACCTTCAAGAACTTCGAGTCCCAGGGCCATGGCTCGATCACCCTCGGCCAGGCGCTCGAGGTCTCCTGCGACACCGTCTACTACGCGCTCGCCCACGAGCAGTGGCAGAAGGACGGCGGGCTGAAGCCCAAGAAGAACGCGAAGAACATCTTCTACACCACGGCCAGGCAGTTCGGCCTCGGCAAGGAGACCGGCATCGACCTCCCCAACGAGGTCACCGGCCGCGTCCCCGACCGCGAGTGGAAGCAGAACTTCTGGGAGGCCAACAAGAACGCCTGGTGCAAGCAGGGCAAGAAGGACGGCTCGTACGTCGAGCGGATCGCGTACGAGAACTGCCTCGAAGGCAATCTGATGCGCGCCGGTGACTCCGTCAACTACTCCATCGGCCAGGGCGACACGCTCGTCACCCCGATCCAGATGGCCACCATCTACGCGGCCATCGCCAACGGCGGGACCGTGCACCGGCCGACCGTCGGCAAGGCCGTCGTCAGCGCCGACGGCAAGCGGGTCAAGGAGATCGAGCCGAAGACCACCGGCAAGCTGCCCATGAGCAAGTCGCTGCTGGCCGACATAGACGGTGCTCTCGAGGACGTCGCCACCCGCGGTACCGCCGCCTGGCGGTTCCAGGGCTGGCCGCAGGACAAGATCCCGATGCACGCCAAGACCGGTACCGCCGAGGTCTACGGCAAGCAGACCACCTCGTGGTTCGCCACGTACACCGAGGACTACACGATCGTGATGACGATCTCCCAGGGTGGTACCGGTTCCGGTGCCTCCGGTCCCTTCGTGCGCAAGATCTACGAGGCCATGTACGGCATCGGCGAGGACGGCGAGCAGGACCTGAAGAAGGCACTGCTGCCCAAGCCGCAGAAGTCCCTGCCGAAGATCGGGGCGGACGGCTCCATCGACGCGCCGAAGGTCGGGGAGTACCCGGCCGAGGAGCAGGAGACCGAGGACGACCAGCAGCAGCTCGCGGCCGCGACCGGCAGGAGGGACTGACCCACCATGGCCGGCACCAAGGCCTTCTCCGTCTCCGGATACGGACCCGAGCGCGGCGGAATCGCCAGGCTCCTCGCGCGCGACTCGACGGTGCGCCGACTCGACTGGCCGCTGCTGTTCTCGGCGATCGCGCTGTCGCTCATCGGCTCCGTCCTGGTCTACTCCGCGACCCGCAACCGCACCGAGCTCAACCAGGGCGACCCGTACTACTTCTTCTTCCGGCACATCCTCAACACCGGCATCGGCTTCGCGCTGATGGTCGGCACCGTCTGGCTCGGCCACCGCACCCTGCGCGGTGCCGTGCCCGCCCTCTACGGGCTGTCGCTGGTGCTGGTCCTGCTGGTGCTGACCCCGCTCGGCGCCACGATCAACGGCGCCCACGCCTGGATCGTGATCGGGGGCGGGTTCTCCCTCCAGCCCTCCGAGTTCACCAAGATCACCATCATCCTCGGCATGGCCATGATGCTGGCGGCGAGGGTCGACGCCGGGGACATCGTCCATCCCGACCACCGGACCGTCGTCAAGGCGCTGGGACTCGTCGTCCCGCCGGTCGCCGTCATCATGCTGATGCCGGACCTCGGCTCCGTGATGGTCATCGTGGTGATCGTGCTCGGCGTGCTCCTCGCCTCCGGAGCCTCCAACCGCTGGATCGTCGGACTGATCGGCGCCGGTGCGACGGGCGCGGTGCTGGTCGCGGTGCTCGGCCTGCTCGACGAGTACCAGATCAACCGGTTCGCCGCCTTCGCCAACCCCGAACTCGACCCGGCGGGCGTCGGCTACAACACCAACCAGGCGCGGATCGCCATCGGTTCCGGCGGACTCGCCGGCACCGGACTGTTCAAGGGCTCCCAGACCACCGGACAGTTCGTGCCCGAGCAGCAGACCGACTTCGTCTTCACCGTGGCGGGCGAGGAACTGGGCTTCCTCGGCGCCGGGCTGATCATCGTGCTGCTCGGCGTGGTGCTGTGGCGTGCCTGCCGTATCGCGCGGGAGACGACCGAGCTGTACGGCACGATCGTCGCCGCCGGGATCATCGCCTGGTTCGCCTTCCAGTCCTTCGAGAACATCGGCATGACACTGGGCATCATGCCGGTCGCGGGACTGCCGCTGCCGTTCGTGTCGTACGGCGGCTCCTCCATGTTCGCCGTGTGGGTCGCCATCGGTCTGCTCCAGTCGATCCGGGTGCAGCGGCCGCTCGCCGCGTAGCCGTCGAGCGGGCATCCCACCCCCGGTCGTGACCGCCCGGGTCTGCCGCAACGGATGAAGAACAACTAGATTCGGTGCATGGCGGACACAAAGCGGGAGATCGAGCGCAAGTACGAGGCCGCACCCGGCGAGGAAGTGCGGCTGCCCCGGCTCACGGGCGTCGCGGGAGTCGAGACCGTCACCGACGAGGGCGTGGCGGAACTCGACGCCACCTACTACGACACGCCGGGCCTGCGCCTCGCCGCCGCCCGGATCACGCTGCGCCGCAGAACCGGCGGCTCCGACGCCGGCTGGCACCTCAAACTGCCCGTCTCCACCGGGGTGCGCGACGAGGTGCGGGCGCCCCTCGCCGACACCGTGCCCCCGGAACTGGCCGAGCTGGTCCGGGCCCGCACCCGCGGCGAACAGCTCCTGCCGCTGCTGCGGATCAGGTCCGCCCGCGACGTACGGCACCTGCTCGACAAGAAGGGCCGGCTGCTGGCCGAACTCAGCGTGGACGGGGTCACCGCCGAGCGCCTGGGCGGGGACGAGAGGGCCGGGGCGGGCCGGGCCCGCACGGCGCGCTGGACCGAGGTCGAGGTGGAGCTGGCGGAGGGGACGACCGACGTCGCACTGCTGGACGCCGTCGGGAAGCGGCTGCGCAAGGCGGGCCTGCGCCCGTCCAAGGCCCCCTCCAAACTGGCCAGGGCACTGCAGGAGACCGGAACCGTGACCGGATCCGAGACCGGAGCGGGCACGGGAACCGGGAGCGCGGCTCCCCGCGCGGCGGCCGCGAAGGCCGGCCCGGACACCGCGGGCGGGCGGGTCCTGGCCTTCGTGCGCGAGCAGTTCGACGCGCTCCTCGCCCAAGACCCGGCCGTACGCCGGGACCTCCCCGACTCCGTGCACCAGATGCGGGTCGCGAGCCGCAGGCTCCGCAGCGCCTTCAAGAGCTTCGGCAAGGTGCTCGACCGGTCCGTCACCGACGCCGTCGGCGAGGAACTCAAGTGGCTCGCCGGTGAACTCGGCGTCGACCGCGACCAGGAGGTGCTGGCCGAGCGGCTCGACGCCATGGTCGCCGAGGTGCCCGACACCCTGCTGCTCGGCCCCGTCGAGGCCCGGCTGCGCATCTGGCGCACCTCCCGGGGCTCCGGCGCGCGGCAGCGGACCCTCGCCGCACTCGACAGCGACCGGTACACGGCCCTGCTCGACTCGCTCGAAGCCCTCCTCGCCGACCCGCCGCTGCGCGCGCCCGCCACCGAGCCCGCCCGCACCGTGCTCCCCAAGGCCCTGCTGAAGGACTACGACCGGCTCGCCGGGCGCGTCGCCCGCGCCCTGGCGCTCGGACCGGGCAAGGAGCGCGACCTGGCGATGCACGAGGCGCGCAAGGCCGCCAAACGCGCCCGCTACGCCGGAGAGCTGGCCGTGCCCGCCCTCGGCAGGCCCGCGAAGCGCTTCGCCAAGCGGATGAAGGCCGTACAGACCCTGCTCGGGGAGCACCAGGACAGCGTGGTGGCGCGGGAGGCGCTGCGCGGCCTCGCGATCGACGCGCACGCGGCCGGGGAGAGCGCCTTCGTCTGGGGCCTGCTCCACGGGCGCGAGGAGGCACGGGCCGCCGGGACCGAGCGCGAACTGTCCGCGGTGTGGGAGAAGGCCTCCGGACCGCGAATCCGGGCGGCACTGGGCGGCTGAACGCCAAGGTACGCTGGATGGTCACCCGTCCCCGCCCCGGGGAACGGGGATGCCCCCGGCCAGCCCACGGAAAGTGCGTGAGATGTCTGTCGAGTCGGTCTTCCCACAGCTTGAAGCCCTGCTCCCGCATGTGCAGAAGCCGATCCAGTACGTAGGCGGGGAGCTCAACTCCACCGTCAAGCCCTGGGACTCCTGTGACGTCCGGTGGGCCCTGATGTACCCCGACGCGTACGAGGTCGGGCTGCCCAACCAGGGCGTCATGATCCTCTACGAGGTACTGAACGAGCGCGAGGGCGTGCTCGCCGAGCGCACGTACAGCGTCTGGCCCGACCTGGAAGCGCTGATGCGTGAGCACGGCGTGCCGCAGTTCACGGTCGACTCGCACCGGCCGGTCAAGGCCTTCGACGTGTTCGGGCTGAGCTTCTCCACCGAGCTCGGGTACACCAACATGCTCACCGCGCTCGACCTGGCCGGCATTCCGCTGGAGGCCGCGGACCGCACGATCGACGACCCGATCGTGCTGGCGGGCGGCCACGCCGCCTTCAACCCGGAGCCGATCGCGGACTTCATCGACGCGGCGGTCATCGGCGACGGCGAGCAGGCCGTCCTGGAGATCACCGACATCGTCCGCGCGTGGAAGGCCGAGGGCAGGCCCGGCGGCCGCGAGGAGGTCCTGTTCCGGCTGGCCAGGACGGGCTCGGTGTACATCCCGCGCTTCTACGACGTCGAGTACCTGCCCGACGGCCGCATCGGGCGCGTCGTGCCGAACCGGTCCGGTGTCCCGTGGCGGGTCTCCAAGCACACCGTGATGGACCTCGACGAGTGGCCGTACCCGAAGCAGCCCCTCGTCCCGCTCGCGGAGACCGTGCACGAGCGGATGTCCGTGGAGATCTTCCGCGGCTGCACGCGCGGCTGCCGCTTCTGCCAGGCCGGCATGATCACGCGCCCGGTGCGGGAGCGCAGCATCACCGGCATCGGCGAAATGGTCGACAAGGGGCTGAAGGCGACCGGCTTCGAGGAGGTGGGCCTGCTGTCGCTGTCCTCCGCGGACCACTCCGAGATCGGTGACATCGCCAAGGGCCTCGCCGACCGGTACGCGGAGGACAAGATCGGCCTGTCGCTCCCGTCGACCCGGGTGGACGCCTTCAACGTCGATCTGGCCAACGAGCTGACCAGGAACGGCCGCCGCTCCGGACTGACCTTCGCCCCCGAGGGTGGCTCCGAGCGCATGCGCAAGGTCATCAACAAGATGGTCTCGGAGGAGGATCTGATCCGGACCGTCGCGACGGCCTACGGCAACGGCTGGCGCCAGGTGAAGCTGTACTTCATGTGCGGTCTGCCCACCGAGACCGACGAGGACGTCCTCCAGATCGCCGACATGGCGACCAAGGTCATCGCCAAGGGCCGCGAGGTGTCCGGCAAGAACGACATCCGCTGCACGGTGTCCATCGGCGGCTTCGTGCCCAAGCCGCACACCCCGTTCCAGTGGGCCCCGCAGCTCGGCGCCGAGGAGACCGACGCGCGGCTGGAGAAGCTGCGCGAGAAGATCCGCGGCGACAAGCGGTACGGCCGCTCGATCGGCTTCCGGTACCACGACGGCAAGCCGGGCATCGTCGAGGGCCTGCTCTCGCGCGGCGACCGGCGTGTCGGCGCCGTCATCCGCGCCGTCTACGAGGACGGCGGCCGCTTCGACGGCTGGCGCGAGCACTTCAGCTACGACCGCTGGATGGACTGCGCCGAGAAGACGCTGCCGCGGTTCGGTGTCGACGTCGACTGGTACACCACGCGCGAGCGCACCTATGAGGAAGTCCTGCCCTGGGACCACCTTGACTCGGGCCTGGACAAGGACTGGCTCTGGGAGGACTGGCAGGACGCCCTCGACGAGACCGAGGTCGAGGACTGCCGTTGGACGCCGTGCTTCGACTGCGGCGTCTGTCCTCAGATGGACACTTGGGTGCAAGTAGGCCCGACCGGCAAGCAGCTGCTGCCCCTGACGGTCGTCGGCCAGTAGCCGAGGCGGATCCGCAGCCGGGCCGGACGCGCGAGGAGCGCGCTCCGGCCCGGCTCTTTCGTGCCCAGGATGCCCGGCGGATCCACTCGCCTCGGCCGGCTCGGGGCAGGCGGATAACGGTTGGCCTACGAAGCGGGCGCGGGCCACCCCGGCGGCAACCCGCGGGACGGGGCCGTGCGTCGTGTCGGTACATGGGGGAGAACACGACTGCGAAGGCACGCGGGACGAATCCGGGGCGCGTTCCCGAGGGAGTTCCGGAGCGGCGGGTACCGGAGCGCTACGAGCCGGGCGAGGGCTGCCTGACGGCGGCGGTCAGGATCCCGGTGCGGATCGTGATGCTGGTGCTCGTCCTGCCCGTGCGGATGGCATGGGACGCGCTGGCCGCGGCCGGCCGCAGCCTGGACCGCGCCCTGCTCAGGCCGCTGGGGCGGGTGCTGGTGTGGCTGGGGCGGGTGCTCGTGGTCGTTCCGGCGGTGTGGCTGTACGTGCGTGTGCTGACGCCGCTCGGGCACACGCTGGTGTGGCTGGGCCGGGTGCTGGGCGTTGGGCTGGTGTGGCTGGGCCGGGCCGTTCTCGTATGGCCGTGGGCAGCGCTGTGGCGGTACGTCCTCGCACCGCTCGGCCGGTACCTGATCGTCGTGCCGGCGGTCTGGTTGTTCCGCCGGGTTCTCGTGCCGCTGGGCTCGGGCACGCTGTGGCTGCTTGCCGCCCTGGTCCGGTGGCTGCTCGTCGTACCGGCCGCCGCGCTGTGGCGCTACGTCCTCGCCCCCGCCGGCCGGGCCCTCGGCGCACTGTGCGCGGTCGTCGGCCGCGAGGTGCGGGACGCGCTCGGTGTGGTCTGGCGGATCGCCGGGTACATCAGCGCGGCCGTGGGACGAGCACTGGCATGGCTCGGCAGGAAGCTGCTCGTGGAACCGGCGCGCCGGCTGTACGCGACGGTCCTCACCCCCGCCGGGCACTGGGTGCGCGACGCCGTGTGGGGCCGCATGAGGCAGGCTGCCGCCGAGACCGCGCGCTCCGCGCGGGCGGCACTGAGCTCGGCCCGTGAGACGGTGCGCCGGGCCCGCGCCGACGCCTGGAACGCCCTCCTCGGCGGCCGTCGAGCGCCCCGGCAGACTCTGCCGGGCGGGAACGCGGGGAACCCCGGAGGCCGTCGTGCGCGTACTCTGGGTAGTACAACGACCGCCCCCAGCGCGGCGCCCGAGAAGGGCTGAGCCGCCGGGGTCGCCGCACAGCAGTACGTCAGAGGGCTGCGCACACCGCGCCACCCCGCAGCGAGGAGAAGAACCACTGGGCAAGCGACAGCCCGAAGGCCCGCCGCCCGCACCGGCGGTGCAGCGCATCCGACTGCGCTACACCAAGCGCGGCCGCCTCCGGTTCACCAGTCACCGCGACTTCCAGCGTGCGTTCGAGCGCGCGCTGCGCCGCGCCGAAGTACCCATGGCGTACTCGGCGGGCTTCACGCCCCACCCCAAGGTCTCGTACGCCAATGCCGCACCCACCGGCACCGGCAGCGAGGCCGAGTTCCTGGAGATCGCCCTCACCGAGCGGCGGGACCCCGAAAAGCTGCGGCTGCTGCTCGACGAGTCGCTTCCGAACGGCCTCGACATCATCGACGCCGTCGAGGCCCGCACCTCGGGTCTCGCCGACCGGCTCACCGCCTCCGTGTGGGAGCTGCGGCTCGACGGGGTCGAGTCGGCCGAGGCCGGGCGTGCCGTCGCGGCCTTCCTCGCCGCCGAGCGCGTCGAGGTGGAACGGCTCACGAAGAACGGCGTCCGCACCTTCGACGCGCGTGCGGCGGTAGCCGGCCTCGAAGCGGGGTATGCACAGGCCGATGGGCCCGGCGAGGGACCCTGTGCGATACTGCGCCTGGTGGTTCGGCACGTGACACCTGCCGTACGACCCGACGACGTCCTGTCCGGTCTCCGAGCTGTGGCCGACCTGGCGCCGCCGGTCCCCGCAGCGGTGACCAGGCTGGCGCAGGGGCTCTTCGACGAGGAGACCGGCACGGTGACCGACCCGCTCGCGCCCGACCGCGCGGCAGCGCAGCCCGCCCCACCCACGGCCGCCGCGCTCGCCACCGCGACGGGTCCGGAGGGTACGGAAGGCACCGCGTAGGAGTGGTCGTCGACGCGCCGCCCTGGCACTCGGGAGCCACCTGGGTCCGGCTGGCGCACTGACCAGAAGACTTTCGCCCGTGTCGTACGGAGGACGTACGGAACGGCGAGTGAGACAACAGCTCCCGTGCGGCGCCCGCGCCCCGGACGCCGGACTCGCGCTCATCACGCGGGCCACGGCCGGACCGGAAACAGACGCGGCGCCCGGGAGCGTGACGGGAGAAACGCCCGCATGCCCGAACCGATGGATTCGATCGAACCTTCCGCGCAGGGCCGGCGCCCCGCGTCCCAGGACGTGGAGAGCAGCCCCAGTGACACCCTGCCGCCCCGGCGTCGCCGCGCGGCATCGCGGCCGGCGGGCCCGCCGGCCATACCGGCCGCAGGTGATTCCACCGCCCCGGCCGACGTGACCGCATCCGCACCCGCGGCCGCCGAAGTGACCGCCACCGTCGGCGTGGCCGATGTCTTCGCTCTGGCCGATGCCGATACCGATGCCGACGCCGGTGCCGTGGGCTCCGGCCCGGCCGCCGCGGCGGAGCAGCCCGCTGCCGCGCCGCGTCGCCGCGCGACTCGGCGGGCCACCGCGCCCGCCGGCGCTCCGGCAGCCGTGGAGCCGGTGGTCGTCCCCGCCACCGTGCCGGGCGCGGCCGGCGAGGAGCCGTTCGCCGCCGATGACGTGACCGAGGAGGCCGGGCAGCCCGTGGAGGAGACCTTCGCGGGGCTGACGGCCACCGAGGAGACCGCCGCCGAGGACGGTGCCGAGGAGGAGGGCACCGGGGGTGACGAGGCCGCGGACACCGCGGTGGCCGCCGCCTCCGCCGAGGAGCCCGCGGCCAGGCCGCGCCGCCGTGCCACGCGGAGTGCCGCGGCCCCCGCAGGCCCGCCTGCCGCACCGACCGAGCCGGCCGGCGCAGCAGCCGCCGAAGCCGCCACGGACACCGAGACCACCGCTGTGGCCGGAGCCGGCGAGGAGTCCGCGCCCAGGCCGCGCCGCCGCGCGACCCGGCGGGCGACCGCCCCCGCGGGCGCCCCGGCGCCGGAGGCCGTGGAAGCGGCCGCCGCCGAGGAGGAGCCGCCGGCCCGCACCCGGCGCCGTGCCACCCGGCGTGCTGCCGCGCCCGAAGCCGCGCCGGTCGCGGACGAGGCGGCCGTGACCGCCGCAGAACCTGTTGCGGAGCAGCCCGCCGAGGCGCCCGCCGCCGAGGAGGCGCCGCGCACCCGCGGCCGCCGCCGCGCGGTCGCGCCCGCGGGTGCTCCCGCCGAGACCGAGGGCGAGGCCGCCACGACCGGCCGGACGCCCGTGAGTGAGGGTGCAGTGACGGAATCCGCCGCCGGCGAGGGTGCCGAGGAGGCACCGGCCCGCAGGACGCGCCGTCGCAGCACTCGCCGGGTGTCCGCGTCGGCCGAGGCTCCCGCGGAGGCGGCCGAGACCATGGCTGAGGCCGTGGGCGCTGCCGACGAGACCGCCCCCGAGCCTGTCGCCGCGGAGCCCGCAAAGCCCGCCGGGGAGACCGGGGAAGAGGCCGGGGAGGCCGTCGAGGAGGCGCCGCGCGGACGGCGCCGCCGGCGGGCCGGTGCCGCCGCCGGATTCGTGTCGGCCGCCGAGGGTGGCGCGCCGTCCGCCGGGGCCGAGACCGGGGCCGAGACCGGTGTGGAGAGCGGGACCGCGGCTCCGCGCCGGGCGCTGAGGCCCGTGGTGCCCGTCTTCCAGGCGCCCGTGTTCACCGAGCCGACGTTCCAGACGCCGGAGACCGCCGCGGCGGCCGCCGCGCGGGCCGGCGAGGTGCACGACGACCAGGGGGCCGAGGAGGCCGAGGAGGACGAGTTCGCCGCGTCCGCACCGGTCCAGGCCGGGGCTGCCGAGGAGACCGAGATCGCGCCGCGCGCACGTCGCCGCCGCCGTCGTGGCGCCGAGACCCCCGAACCCGCAGCGGCCGTCGAGGCCGCCGGGGAGCCGGAGGCCGTGGCGCCCGGCGAGGAGGGCACGGAGGAGCCCGAGGCGGAGTACGGCGAGGAGACCGAGGACACCGAGGAGACCGAGGAGACGGGCGAGCGTCCCTCGCGCCGTCGCCGCCGGGGCGGCCGTCGCCGCCGCCGCGGTGAGGCCCTCGACAGCGAGGCGGACGAGACCGAGACGGACGAGACCGAGGAGTCCGCCGAAGAGGCGGAGGACACCGAGGCAGCCGAGGACGAGGAGCAGGAAGCCCTGGGCGAGGCCCCGGGCGCGGGCTCCAGCAGCAGCCGCCGTCGCCGTCGCCGTCGCCGCAGGACCGGCGACACGTCGGCGGAGGCCGAGCCGGGCACCGACGACCCGGAGCGCACGGTCGTCAAGGTCCGTGAGCCCCGGCCGAAGGCGGAGCCGTCCGACGAGGTGCAGTCCATCAAGGGATCGACCCGTCTCGAGGCCAAGAAGCAGCGTCGCCGCGAGGGCCGCGAGCAGGGCCGCCGCCGGGTGCCGATCATCACCGAGGCCGAGTTCCTGGCCCGCCGTGAGGCCGTCGAGCGCGTGATGGTCGTCCGCCAGAGCGGCGAGCGCACCCAGATCGGCGTCCTCGAGGACAACGTGCTCGTCGAGCACTACGTCAACAAGGAGCAGTCGACCTCGTACGTCGGCAACGTCTACCTCGGCAAGGTGCAGAACGTACTGCCGTCGATGGAGGCGGCGTTCGTCGACATCGGCAAGGGCCGCAACGCCGTCCTGTACGCCGGTGAGGTCAACTTCGAGGCGCTGGGCATGGCCAACGGGCCGCGCCGCATCGAGACCGCGCTGAAGTCCGGGCAGTCGGTCCTCGTCCAGGTGACGAAGGACCCGATCGGGCACAAGGGCGCGCGTCTGACCAGCCAGGTATCCCTGCCGGGCCGTTACCTCGTGTACGTCCCCGAGGGCTCGATGACGGGCATCAGCCGGAAGCTGCCCGACACCGAGCGGGCCCGGCTGAAGACCATCCTCAAGAAGATCGTCCCCGAGGACGCGGGCGTCATCGTCCGTACCGCCGCGGAGGGCGCCAGCGAGGACGAGCTGCGGCGCGACGTCGAGCGGCTCCAGGCGCAGTGGGAGGACATCCAGAAGAAGGCGAAGAGCGGCAACGCCCCGACCCTTCTCTACGGCGAGCCGGACATGACCGTCCGCGTCGTCCGCGACATCTTCAACGAGGACTTCTCGAAGGTGATCGTCAGCGGTGACGAGGCGTGGGAGACCATCCACGGCTATGTCGCGCACGTCGCCCCCGACCTGGCGGGCCGCCTGTCCAGGTGGACGAGCGAGGTCGACGTCTTCGCGACGTACCGCATCGACGAGCAGCTGATGAAGGCGCTGGACCGCAAGGTCTGGCTGCCCAGCGGCGGTTCGCTGGTGATCGACCGGACCGAGGCGATGGTCGTCATCGACGTCAACACCGGCAAGTTCACCGGTCAGGGCGGCAACCTCGAGGAGACCGTCACCAGGAACAACCTGGAGGCGGCCGAGGAGATCGTCCGGCAGCTCAGGCTGCGGGACCTCGGCGGCATCATCGTCATCGACTTCATCGACATGGTGCTGGAGTCCAACCGGGACCTGGTGCTGCGGCGTCTGCTGGAGTGCCTGGGCCGTGACCGTACGAAGCACCAGGTGGCCGAGGTCACCTCGCTCGGCCTGGTCCAGATGACCCGCAAGCGGGTCGGTCAGGGCCTGCTGGAGTCGTTCTCCGAGAGCTGCGTCCACTGCAACGGACGCGGTGTGATCGTGCACATGGAGCAGCCGGCCGCCGTCGGCGGCAAGCGCGGCCGCAAGCGCGGACGCGGCGCGGCCGCCGAACCCGAACCCGAGCACGAGTACGAGGTGGCGGAGACCGCTGAGGCGGCACCGGCCGAGGCCGAGCCTGCCGCCGCGGAGGCCGGCGAGCCGGTGGCCGTGCCGGTTCCGGAGTTCGTGCCGGACGAGGAGTTGTACAGCAGTGCGGCCGAGGCGGAGGCCGCGGCCACCCGTGGCCGTACGCGGCGCCGCGCCGGCCGCAAGGCGACGGCCCCCGCCGGTGCGCCGAGGCGCGCCGAGCGGGTCGCGGAGCCCGAGCCGGTGACCGCGGAGGCCCCCGCGGCGGAGGCCCCGGCCGCAGGGGTTCCTGCCGCCGAAGCTCCGGTCACCGAGGCGCCCGCCGCCGAGGTACCCGCCGCGCCGGTGGAGGAGGCTCCCAGGGGCCGTACGCGCCGCCGGGCGACCCGCAGGGTGACCGCTCCCGCCGGGGCGCCGGGCCCCGAGGCGGAGGCGGCCGCCGAGATCGTGGTTCCCGAGCCGCCGGCGGAGGCCGCTCCCGTTTCCGCTCCGGCCGAGGCGACCGCGGTCGCCGCCGAAGCCGAAGCCGAAGCCCAGGCGGAGGCCCGGGCAGAGGCGGAGGAGCCCGCGGTGAGCGCGGCCCCGCGCCGTGGCCGCCGGGTGGCCCGGAGGGCGTCCGCGCCCGCCGGTTCGCCGTCCGCGGCGGTCGAGGCCGAGGTCGTGGTCCCCGCCGCTCCCGCGGAGACGGCCGAGGTGCCGGCGGAGGCTCCTGCGGCCGAAGCGCCCGCGGAGGCGGAGCCCGAGGCCGCCGCCCCGCCGCGTGGGCGGCGCCGGGTGACGCGCAAGGTCTCCGCTCCTGCCGGTCCCCCGGCGGGAGTCGAGGAGGCCGCGGTGGTCGTCGTACCGGCGACCGGTGCGGCCCCGGCCGGCGAGGAGCCGGCGGAGGCCGGGGCAGTCACCGAGGCGGCCGGAGAGGCAGGTGCCGAGGCAGCCGCCGAGGAGGCTCCCGCCAGGAAGACGGCGCGCAAGACGGCCAAGAAGGCCGCCGCCAAGAAGACGGCCACGAAGAAGACCGCCGCGAAGAAGACGGCGGCCAAGAAGACGGCCGCCAAGAAGACGACGGCCAAGAAGGCCGCCGCGAAGAAGACGGCCGCGGCCGAGCAGCAGGGCCAGCCCACCGTCTCGGTGCCTACGGACGACTGAGCGCGTCACGGGGCCCGGTTTGACCCCTCAAGCCGGGCCCCGTAACCTTGACCGTCGGCGTGTTCCCATACCCGCCGCACCCCTGAGCACCTCACCTCCCGGCCGGTTTCTCACGGCCGGGGGAGGCCGCATGCACGTCGGCGGCTGGCATCAGGGGTTCCACCACGAGCCATGAGAGTGAGATCCGCGTGTACGCCATCGTGCGCAGCGGTGGCCGCCAGCACAAGGTTGCTGTCGGTGACATCGTTGAGGTTGACAAGATTTCCACTGCCAAGGTTGGCGACACGGTCGAGCTCTCGACCCTGCTCGTTGTCGACGGCGAGTCCGTGACCAGCGACCCGTGGGTGCTGGCCGGCATCAAGGTCCAGGCCGAGGTCGTGGACCACCACAAGGGCGCGAAGATCGACATCCTTCGCTACAAGAACAAGACCGGCTACCGCCGTCGTCAGGGCCACCGCCAGCAGTACACGGCGATCAAGGTCACTGAGATCCCCGCGGCTGCGAAGTAAGGGACTGAGGAGAGATGGCACACAAGAAGGGCGCATCGTCCACCCGGAACGGTCGCGACTCCAACGCTCAGCGGCTCGGCGTGAAGCGCTTCGGCGGTCAGGTCGTGAACGCCGGTGAGATCCTGGTCCGCCAGCGCGGCACCCACTTCCACCCGGGCGCGGGCGTCGGCCGCGGCGGCGACGACACGCTGTTCGCGCTGCAGGCCGGTGCGGTGGAGTTCGGTACCCACCGTGGCCGCAAGGTCGTGAACATCGTTCCGGTCGCCTGACCGGTTCCTCTCGCGAGGCGGACCTCACTTCCCGTACGCACGCCGTACGGGAAGCGGGTCCGCCTTTCGCGTGTTGCACAAGAGTCGATTCCCGTCAGTTGCGTACGCAGTAGAAGTCCCAAGTGCTGGAGGCACCCCCCATGACCACCTTCGTGGACCGCGTCGAACTGCATGTCGCCGCGGGTAACGGAGGCCACGGCTGCGCCTCCGTACACCGGGAGAAGTTCAAGCCGCTCGGCGGCCCCGACGGGGGCAACGGCGGACGGGGCGGCGACGTCGTCCTGACCGTCGAGCAGTCCGTGACCACCCTGCTCGAGTACCACCACAGCCCGCACCGCAAGGCCACCAACGGCAAGCCGGGCGAGGGCGGCAACCGTTCGGGCAAGGACGGCCAGGATCTCGTCCTGCCCGTCCCCGACGGCACGGTCGTCCTCGACAAGCAGGGCAATGTCCTCGCCGACCTGGTCGGCCAGGGCACGACGTTCGTCGCCGCGCAGGGCGGCCGCGGCGGGCTCGGCAACGCGGCGCTGGCCTCGGCCCGCCGCAAGGCGCCCGGCTTCGCGCTGCTCGGCGAGCCGGGGCAGACCGGCGACATCGTCCTTGAACTGAAGACCGTCGCGGACGTCGCGCTCGTCGGCTACCCGAGCGCGGGCAAGTCCTCGCTGATCTCGGTGCTCTCGGCCGCGAAGCCGAAGATCGCCGATTACCCGTTCACCACGCTGGTGCCCAACCTGGGTGTGGTGACGGCCGGTTCGACCGTCTACACCGTCGCCGACGTCCCGGGCCTCATCCCGGGCGCCAGCCAGGGCAGGGGCCTGGGCCTGGAGTTCCTGCGGCACGTCGAGCGGTGCAGCGTGCTGGTGCACGTGCTGGACACGGCGACGCTGGAGTCCGAGCGCGACCCGGTCTCCGACCTCGACATCATCGAGGAGGAGCTGAAGATCTACGGCGGTCTCGGCGACCGGCCCAGGATCGTCGTCCTGAACAAGATCGACGTGCCGGACGGCAAGGAACTCGCCGAGATGGTGCGCCCGGATCTCGAGGCGCGCGGCTACCAGGTCTTCGAGGTCTCGGCAGTCGCCCACACCGGGCTGAGGGAACTGTCCTACGCGCTGGCCGACGTCGTCGCCAAGGCACGCGCAGCCAGGCCGAAGGAGGAGGCGACCCGGATCGTCATCCGCCCGAAGGCCGTCGACGACGCGGGCTTCACCGTCACCCTGGAGGAGGACGGTCTCTTCCGGGTCCGCGGTGAGAAGCCGGAGCGCTGGGTGCGCCAGACCGACTTCAACAACGACGAGGCCGTGGGGTACCTCGCCGACCGTCTCAACCGCCTCGGTGTCGAGGAGGAGCTGATGAAGGCGGGGGCCCGCGCCGGGGACGGTGTCGCCATCGGCTCCGAGGACGACGCGGTCGTCTTCGACTGGGAGCCGACCATGATGGCCGGCGCCGAGATGCTGGGCCGCCGGGGCGAGGACCACCGTATGGAGGCGCCGCGTCCTGCCGCGCAGCGGCGCAAGGACCGGCAGGCGGAGCGGGACGAGGCGGACCAGGAGTTCCGCGAGTTCGGGCCGTTCCAGTAGGACGGCGTGGCCCGGCCCGCCGTAGGGACCGTCCCGGTCCGGCGGCCCGGGGCCACAGCGAAGGGG